>NZ_BAABBP010000034.1:0-36611 GCF_039538025.1 Comamonas faecalis | reverse complement strand
ACGCCGATTGGGGGCATCCCTCCCGCAGAAGCTGAGGCAAACTACTGGCGGCAACTCGCCGTCAGCAACACCTCGACAGAGGTGTCAACTTAAACCAATCAGCCTCCTTGAAACCCGGGGCGGTTCAATCAACCAACGCCAGAGAGATGCAAGGAGCATATGCCTCACGATCGAGAGCTGCGTACCGGCACTGCAGAATCATTACCTGAAACGAACGGAACATTGCCCGTGAAATTGCATTTCATACGCGGCTCCCTTCGCCCTGAACAAAAGCACGCTGGCGATGCGCCAAGATCAGTGCAATGGCGCATGAAGCTATTCGCGTGCGGCGCGAGTCCGAGCGACTGGTGAGCACAATCGGCACGCGCGCGCCCATCACGATCCCCGCGCTATCGGCTTGGCCCATGTATTCCAGTTGCTTGGCCAGCATGTTGCCGCTTTCCAGGTCGGGAACGACCAGGATGTCGGCTTGCCCGGCCACGGCGGACTTGATGCCCTTGACGCGCGCGGCATCGGGAGAGACGGCGTTATCAAAGGCCAGTGGCCCGTCGAGCACACCTCCGGTGATCTGGCCACGATCAGCCATCTTGCACAGTGCCGCAGCATCCAGGGTTGAAAGCATGCGCGGGTTGACGGTTTCGACCGCCGCCAGGATCGCCACCTTGGGCTCGGCAATGCCGATGGCGCGCGCCAAGTCGATGGCGTTGCGCACGATGTCGGCCTTGATTTCGAGCGTCGGAGCGATATTGATGGCGGCGTCGGTGATGATGAAGGGCCGTGGGTAGCTGGCCGTCTGCATGATGTAGCAGTGCGTCAATCGGCGCTCGGTGCGCAGGCAGGCTTCGGGCGCCAGGATGGCACCCAGGTACTCATCGCTGTGCAAGCTGCCTTTCATCAGCGCCTGCACCTCGCCCTTGCCAGCCAGCCGGGCGGCGGTGGCCGCTGCGGCGTGGCTGTGCGGCACATCGACGACCTCGCTGTCTCCCAGTTCCAACCCCGTGTCGGCCGCAACGGCACGCAACTTGGCGAGCGGCGCCACCAATACTGGCGAGATGACGCCGGCATCGCGCGCGTCCAAGGCACCCCCCAAGCTGAGCGCGTCGCAAGGGTGCACCACCGCGGTGCGAACCGGGGCCATGGTTTTGACATGGGCGATAAGACGCTCGACACCACTTGGAGGATCGGCGCGAACGCCCTCAGGGGCTTGTTCATTCATGTGATTTCTTTGCCTTGCTTGCGCCAGTTGAACGCCAGCCTGACGTACCGATGTTGTCGCTGGCCTTCACTGGCGCCCGTGCGGCTGAAGATGGCGGGCCACCATCTCGGCTCGACTGGCGCACCAGCATTACCGGAACTGGCGCGATGCGCGCTACTTGCTCCGCATCGCTGCCCAGCAGCAGCCGGTTCATGCCGCGACGTCCGTGGGTGCCCAGGATGACCAGGTCGCAATCGTTGATCTCGGTCTGATGCGCGATCTGTTCCGACACGCGTTCGGTGCCGCTTTCAAGCAGCACCGTCTCTGTGGCAATTCCTTCCCGGCGGAGCCGACTCGCAGCCTCATCCAGCAACGTCTGGCCGGCTTTGAGGAAGCGTGGGCGGACATCCTTGATGTAGACCTCGGGACGTTCGAAATCCGTGCTGTGGCGGGTTGGTTCGACGATATGCAGCAAGATCACGGTGGCGCCGCTCAGGCGTGCCAGTTCTGCCGCATGATCGAGCGCCAGGAAGGATGTGGGACTGCCGTCCAGCGGCACCAGAAATCGGGAATACATGGAACTCCTCCGGGAGGCGCTGACTGCCGCGCGGGAAACCGCCCGCAAGGGCTGCGGGCTCTCCCGACTCATGACATGTGCTGGCCACCGTTCATCGCCACGTTGCTGCCCGTCATGAAAGCAGCAGCGTCACTGGCGATGAAGGCCACCAGCGCCGCGATCTCATCCGGCTGGCCGAGGCGACCCACCGGAATCGCTTCGATGACCTTCTGGCGCACGTCCTCGCGCACCGCCATCACCATTTCGGTGGCCAGATAGCCCGGCGAGACGGTGTTGACCGTCACGCCCTTGCGTGCCACCTCCTGCGCCAGCGCCTTGGTGAAGCCATGCACGCCAGCCTTGGCCGCCGAGTAATTGGTCTGGCCGAACTGACCCTTGCTGCCGTTGATGGACGAGACGTTGACGATGCGCCCCCAGCCACGCTCCACCATCGGATCGATGAATGGCTTGGTGACATTGAACATGGAGTCCAGGTTGGTGCGCAGCACGGCGTCCCAGCCGGCCTTGTCCATCTTGCGCAGGGTCGCGTCGCGGGTGATGCCGGCGTTGTTCACCAGGATGTCAACGTGGTGGCCGTCCGCCTGAATCTGACGCGCCAAGGCCTGGGTCGATTCCCAGTCGCCGACATCGACGCCGTAGGCCGTGAACCGGTAGCCTTTGGTGTCCTGCGCGTCAAGCCAGGCGGCGACCTTCTCGTTGCCGGGCGTGTGCGTGATGATGACGCGGTGGCCCGCGTCGTCCAGCGCGCGGGCAATGGCCGCGCCAAGGCCGCGATTGCCGCCAGTGACCAGGGCGGTTCGTCCCGAACTGCTCATATGCGCCTCCTCACTTTTTGGCCTTGCCCTGAGGCGCGGCGCCTGGCGCAGTCCAGGGCTGTGTCCATTGCTGACAAAACTGCGCGAAAGTGGCTGTGCCGCCGCTGGCGCCGAATACCTCGGAGACGGATGCCTGCCAGGTAGTCAGCGCTTCACGCAGGCCATCGGCGAATGCCGCCTGGCTCTTGGCAGCAGCCTGGCCGACCGCCTGTGTGTCGCCCATACGGCCTTGGCACAGGCGCCAGAACACCTCGGACGGCAAGGTGGCAAGCGCCTGCCAGTCCGCTGCCTGTTGGAGGTTCTGGATGCGCGAGGTGGTCTCCAGCACGCCACCGGCACTGAGCTGCTGCATGGCTTCGAGCCAGTGGTGACCGCTTTCTTGAAGCAAGCGGGTGATCTGAAGCTGCAACTCGGCATTGGCTTTGTAGAGTTGGATGGGCAGTTCGTTGTTCATGTCAATGCTCCACGGTCATGATGTGCCCCTCCGGGGCGGGTGTAGGCCATGCCTGCGCAACGGCCCGACGAAAGTTGAGGGTGTATTCGTGGCGGTGTTTTGTCCTGTCATCGCATGGCCACATAGGTTCCCGGCGCATCGCCAAGCGGTGCTTGCGTCCCGCCCATGGCAGGCGGCGCGACGCGCCCGGCAGAGCGCTGTGCCAGCCATTGCTGCCATGCCGGCCACCAGGAGCCTTCGTTCAGCGGGGTCTCGGCACGCCACAGTTGCGGATCGATATAGCGATCGCCGGCCGCACGGGTCGCCATCTGGAAGCTGCGCCGGGGGTGTCCCGGCTCGCTGACGACGCCGGCGTTGTGCCCGCCGCTGGTGAGAACAAAGGTCAGTTCCGCATCGCTGAGCAGGTGCATCTTGTACACGGACGGCCAGGGGGCGACGTGATCGCGCACCGTGCCGACGATGAACATGGGCACCTCGATGTCGGCCAGCGCCACGGGTCTCCCGCCGACGCGGTAGCGCCCCTCGGCCAGGTCGTTGTCCAGATACAGGCGCCGCAGGTACTCGCTGTGCATGCGGTACGGCATGCGGGTCACGTCGGCATTCCAGGCCATCAGGTCATTGAAGGTCTGACGCTCACCCAACAGGTATTCGCGCACCCGTCGCGACCAGATCAGGTCGCGTGAGTTGAGCATCTGGAACGCGCCAGCCATCTGCTTGCCGTCGAGATAGCCCTTGTCCCACATGCCGGCTTCCAGCCATGCCAATTGACTGTCGTCGATGAAAAGCGCGATCTCGCCCGACTCGCGGAAATCAGTCTCCGATGCCAGCAGCGTCAGGCTTTGCAGACGCTCGTCGCCATCGCGCGCCATCGCGGCGGCGGCGATCGCGAGCAAGGTGCCGCCCAGGCAATAGCCGACCGCCTGCACCTTGCGTTCGGGCACGATGGCCGTGACCGCATCCAATGCGTCCATGACCCCCAGCCAGCGGTAGTCCTCCAGGCCGAGGTCACGATCGGCCGCCGTCGGGTTCTTCCATGAAAGGATGAACACCGTGTGCCCCTGATCGACCAGGTACTTCACCATCGAGTTGTGCGGCGACAGGTCGAGGATGTAGTACTTCATGATCCAGGACGGCACGATCAGTACCGGCTCCGCATGCACATCCGGCGTCGTGGGTGAGTACTGGATCAACTCGATCAGGTGGTTTCGAAACACCACCTTGCCTGGGGTGACCGCCACGTCCTTGCCGACCTCGAACCCTTCGACCCCTGCAGGCGCATCGTCGAGCGCGACGCGCCTTGCATCTTCCAGAAAGTTCATGGTGCCGCGCCACAGATTGGCGCCGCCGCTGGCCCGGATCGCATCCAGCACCTCGGGGTTGGTCCAGATGAAATTCGAAGGCGACCACATGTCCAGCCACTGCCGCCCGGCGAAAGTGACCATGTTCTCGTGATGGCGCGACACGCCACGCACGCCTGTGGTGGCGTTGTGCCACCACTGCTGTTGCAGCAAAAAGCCTTGGTGAATCACGTTGAAGGGCCACTGCTGCCAAGCCGGGGCGGCAAAGCGCCGATCCTGCTCCAGCGGTTCGATGCAGGTCGGGCAGTCGTGCGCACTGGCAACGCGCAAGGCATATCGTGCAAGGCGCTGCTGCTTGTGCAAACCCTTTTCGATCAAGCTGCGTTGCTTGCCTGGGGAAAGGCTCAGGTGCAAGGCCCAGTCGTACCAGGCCAGCAGGCCGGCCGCCGGTGACAGCCCACCCGTGCTGCGCGCCCGCCAAGCGTTCGCAAGCGTATCCAGGGTGTCAGGGCGACAGGCTTCGGGCTGCGCCAGATCGGCCTTGCCGTGTGTTGCGACGTTGCTCATCTCCAACCCTTAATTTAGCAAGTAACATATTACTATCTTATAGCTTATAGGAAAAGTTGCAAGCCTTCCGCAGGGGCACCAAATTTTTCAGCCACCCAAAGCGCAATCACTACCGCTGCTGATGCTGCAGTCCGACGATCAAGCACCTTTCGATCTGCCTGGAAGGCGATACAGCTTCTTGAGTTGCATCAAGTTGACCGATCCGCTCTCCCCAGGAAAGGGCCCACAGTCCTGCCTCACCCGACAAGTTTCCGATCTTGCATCATGGTCATTTTGCGTGTTACGATAGTAATAGATCACTAACTACATGGAGTCCGAATCGTGAGTCAACGCCCCCAATACCTGTCCGCCGAAGATCGGCGTGCGGCCACAGTGCAAGCCGTGGTTGATCTGGCAGCCGAGCAGAACCCGGCCGAGATCACGACCACGGCGATTGCCGACCGAATGGGCCTGACACAGGGCGCGCTGTTTCGCCACTTCCCCACCAAGGACGCGATCCTGGAGGCAACGATGACCTGGGTCGGCGAACGCCTGCTCAGCCGCATCGACAAGGCAGCCGAAGGCGCAACCTCTCCCGCTGTCGCACTCGAAGCCATGTTCATGGCACACATCGACTTCGTGGCGAAGCACCCGGGCGTGCCACGCATGTTGTTCGGGGAGTTGCAGCGCTCTGGCGAAACGCTCGCCAAGCGCATGGTGCAAACCCTGATCCGCCAGTACGAGCAGCGCCTGCGCCGCCTGATGGAAGCGGGCAAGGCGCAAGGCGAGCTGAGCGCGGAGCTGGACGTGGACGCCGCCGCCGTGCTGTTCATCGGCACGATCCAGGGACTGGTCATGCAGTCACTGCTCGCCGGCAAGGTCAGCCGGATTCGTCGCGATGCGCCCGCCGTGTTCGCCATCTACCGCCGTGGCATCGAAGGCGGCACATGAAGCACCCGTCCAGTCCGCAAGCGGCACGACGATCCAGCAAACCCTCCAAGGAACCGGGAGCCATGAACATGACTGCACACAGCGGGCGCGGGATCTGGATGCGTGTGATCGCCCTGATTGCCGTCGCATTTGGTCTGCTGACCATCAGGGAGGGCGGTGCCGTCCTGTTTCATGACGGCGCGGCGCGTGCCGCAGCCGGAAGCTACGTGCCGTTCGTGCTCTGGTTCAACTTCCTGGCCGGGTTCGCCTATGCCATCGCTGGTGTCGGGCTGTGGATGCGCCGGCGCTGGGCTGCATGGATGGCGATGGCCATCGCGGTGGCCACGGCGCTCGTGTTTCTGGCCTTCGGAGTGCATGTGGCGCTGGGCGGGGCCTGGGAGCGGCGCACGCTCATTGCCATGACGCTGCGCACGCTGGTGTGGGTTGGCATCGCGGCCATCGCCTGGCGTCGATCAACAGCGCATGCACCGACCACGCGCGAGCAGTGAGCATCTCTTTCTAGCGGAAACCCATCAATGACAACTCCGAACCTCCCTACAAGAAAAGCCCGTTGGGCCGTGATCATTGTTGCCCTGCTCGCCCTTGGCGGTGCACTGGCGTTCTGGTTCACGCGCGGCCATGACAACCAGGATGCATTGCGCCTCTACGGCAACGTCGACATCCGCGAGGTTCAACTGGCTTTCCGCCAGCCCGGGCGCGTCACGCAAATGGCTTTTGACGAGGGTGATGCCGTCACCGCCGGGGCGCGCCTGGCCACGCTCGACGCGCAGCCGTATCGGGACGCTCTTGCAGCGGCGCAGGCCCAGGTGCAGGTGGCGCAGGCGGAGCTGGGCAAGCTGCGCCGCGGCCTGCGGCCGCAGGAAATCACCCAGGCACGCGAGGCGCTCAGACAAGCGCAGGCGCAGGCGCTTGACGCCGAGCGCAACTTCCAGCGCCAGAGCAGCCTGTTGGCGTCGGGTGCCAGCAGCCAGCGCACGGTCGATGCCGCACGCGCCGCCAGGGATCAGGCGGCCGCGGGTGTCGAATCCGCCAAGGCCGCCCTGTCGCAAGCATCCGAGGGCTTTCGCAAGGAAGACATTGAGGCAGCGCAGGCTCGCCTTGCAGCCGCGCAGGCAGCCGCGGCGCAGGCCACCACTTCCCTGGCGGACACCGAACTGACGGCACCCAGCAACGGCACCATCATCGCGCGGGTGCGCGAGCCCGGCAGCATGGTGGCCAGCCAGAGCACGGTCTACAGCCTGAGTCTGGACAGGCCCGTGTACGTGCGCGCCTACGTGGGCGAACGGGATCTGGGCCGCATCGCACCGGGCACCGTGGTGCACGTCAAGAGCGATTCCGGGGAAAAGGTCTATCGCGGCCAAGTCGGCTTCATCTCGCCGCGCGCCGAGTTCACGCCAAAGACGGTGGAGACGACGGACTTGCGCACGGATCTGGTGTACCGCCTGCGCATCGTCATTGACGAGGCCGACAGCGACGCCGCCTTGCGTCAGGGCATGCCGGTGACGATCGCGGTCGATGCCAAGCCGGCCTCCAGCACGCGCGTAGGGGAGCGTTGAGATGCAGGCCAACGCCGCCATGGCCGCCACGCCGACAAGCGCTGTCGCCGCTGCCGCCGTCGTCATCGAAGGCGTGGACAAGCATTTCGGCAAGGTGCGGGCCCTGCGCAGCTTGAGCGCGCACATCCACTACGGGCGGTTGACCGGTCTGGTCGGCCCGGACGGCGCCGGCAAGACGACGCTGATGCGCATTCTGACCGGCCTGCTGGTGCCCAACGCCGGTCGCGTCACCCTGGCTGGCTTTGACGTGGTCAAGGACAACGACGCCATCCATGTCGCCAGCGGTTATATGCCGCAGCGCTTCGGCCTGTACGAAGACCTGTCGGTGATGGAGAACATGCGCCTGTACGCGCAGCTGCGCGGCATGGACGCGGATCGCAATGCCGATCTGTTTGCCGAGTTACTCGATTTCACGCGGCTGGGGCCTTTTACGAAACGCTTGGCCGGCAAGCTCTCCGGCGGCATGAAGCAAAAGCTGGGGCTGGCCTGTGCGCTGATGGCGCGGCCCAAGGTGCTGCTGCTGGACGAGCCCGGCGTCGGCGTCGATCCGGTCAGCCGCCAGGATTTGTGGCGCATGGTGCAGGCGCTGACCGATGAGGGCATGGCCGTGGTCTGGTCCACCGCCTACCTCGACGAGGCCGAGCGCTGCGAGAGCGTGTTGCTGCTGAACCAGGGGCAACTCTTGTTCGATGGCCCGCCGCAGCAACTCACCGCACAGCTCGAAGGCCGCAGCTTTCGCCTGGAAAACGTCGGTGCCGAGCGCCGGGCAGTTCTGACCGAGGCACTCGATCTGGAGAGCGTGAGCGACGGAGTGATCCAGGGCGCCGGCGTGCGTGTGGTACTGCGGGACGGTGCGCAGGCAAGCCAAATCCAGTCGCTGGCTGATCGTGCGCGCGTAGCGCTAGCCCCGGTGCCCGCACGCTTTGAAGACGCTTTCATCGATTTGCTTGGCGGCGGCCCTGGTGGGACTTCGACACTGGCCGAGCGCCTGTCACCGGTCGAACTGGGTTCCGACATTGCCGTGTCCTGCCGCAACCTCACGAAACGCTTCGGCGAATTCACCGCCACAGACCAGGTCAGTTTCGAGGTGCGCAAAGGCGAAATCTTCGGTCTGCTCGGCCCCAATGGTGCCGGCAAGTCCACCACCTTCAAGATGCTGTGCGGCCTGTTGAAACCCACTGCTGGTGAAGCGCATGTGGTGGGCCATGATCTGCGCCGCGCCACCGGCGCAGCCAAGAGCCGGCTGGGCTACATGGCGCAGAAGTTCTCGCTCTACGGCCTGCTGTCGGTGCAGCAGAACCTGGAATTCTCCGCCGGCGTCTACGGGCTGGAAGGCAACACCCGGCGCGAGCGCATAGCGGAAATGGTCGAGGCCTTCGACCTGTCGGACTGGCTGTCCGCCACACCCGATTCCCTGCCGCTAGGCCACAAGCAACGCCTGGCCCTGGCCTGCTCACTCATGCATCGGCCACCCGTGCTGTTCCTCGATGAGCCTACTTCGGGCGTGGACCCGATCACCCGGCGCGAGTTCTGGACCCACATCAACGGCCTGGCGCGCAAGGGCGTGACCATCATGGTCACCACCCACTTCATGGACGAGGCCGAATACTGCGATCGCGTCGCCATGCTCTCGCGCGCACGCCTGATCGCGTTGGACACGCCCGATGCGCTCAAGCGCGCCGCAGCCAATGTCGAACACCCCGACCCGACCATGGAGGACGCCTTCATTCACCTGGTGGAATCTGCCGACCGCGAGATGGAGGCCGCCGCATGAACGCTGTAGCACAACGCAAGGAAGGGGCTGCTTTGGAGCTGGGCGATTTGCGCCGGTTTGACCTGCGGCGACTGATGGCCCTGGTGACCAAGGAAAGTTATCAGGCGCTGCGCGACCCCTCGACGCTCTTGATCGCCTTCGTGCTGCCGGTGGTGTTGCTGCTGCTGTTCGCCTATGCGGTGTCGCTGGATGCCAAGGAGGTTCGCGTCGGCGTGGTGCTGGAGTCTCCCGGTGCATCGGCGCAGTCGCTGGCCGCCGCCTTTTCGGGAACCCGCTTCCTGAAGACGCAATTCGCCCATGACCGGCGCGAAGTGGCCGACCAGCTCGTCTCCGGCGCACTGCGCGGCTACGTCGTCATTCCGCAGGATTTCGAGCAGCGCCTGGCCCAGCGCGGAGCAGAGCCGCTGGTGCAAATCATCACCGATGGCTCCTATCCCAACACCGCCAACTACGTCGAGAACTACGCCCGCGGCGTGGTGCAGACCTGGCGTGCCGGGCTGGATGTCGCGGCACCCGCGCAGTCCGTCGTGCTGGAGCCACGCTACTGGTTCAACCCCGAGCTGGAAAGCCGTCGCGCGCTGATTCCCGGGGCCATTGCCATCGTCATGACCATCATCGGCACCATGCTGACCGCGCTGGTGGTGGCGCGCGAATGGGAGCGCGGCACCATGGAGGCGGTGCTGTCCACGCCCGCGTCGGTGGCCGAAATCCTGATCGGCAAGCTGCTGCCGTACTTCGTGCTCGGCATGCTGTCCACGCTGGGCGCGGCGGCCTTAGCCGTGTTCGTGTTCGGCGTGCCGATGCGCGGCTCTCTGGCGGCGCTGCTGCTCTTGTCGGCGGTGTTCATGGTGCCGGCGCTGGGCCAGGGCCTCTTGATTTCGTCGCTGGCGCGCAACCAGTTCCTGGCGGCGCAGATCGCCCTGTTCACGGGCTTTCTGCCGGCCTTCATGCTCTCGGGCTTTCTGTACGAGATCGATGCGATGCCGGCGCCGATCCGCGCCATCACTCGGGCGGTTCCGGCGCGCTACTTCGTCGATTCGCTCAAGACCGTATTTCTCGCCGGCGACATCTGGGCCGTGTTCCTGCCCAACCTGGCGGCCATGGCGGCGATCGGGGCGTTGTTCTTCGCCATCGCCAAGCGCGCCACGCGCAAGAACCTGGAGTGACGCGATGTTGACCTCCGCCTTCTCGTTCACCCGCCTGCGCGCCCAGTTCATCAAGGAAGTGCTCAGCGTGCTGCGCGACCCGCGCAGCCGCATGGTGGTGTTCGTGCCGCCCATCCTGCAACTGCTGGTATTCGCCTTTGCCGCCACGCTTGAGGTGCGCAACGTCGACATCGCCGTCTACAACCAGGACGCCGGACGTTGGTCGCACGAACTGGTGCAGCGCCTGGACAGCGCCCGCTTCATCACCCACGTCCGGCATGTGGACAGCCAGCGGCAGTTGCACGAGATGATCGACCGCGGCGAGGTGATCGCCGCGCTCGCCATTCCCGTGGATTTCTCGCGCACCATCGCCGCCGGCGACAGCGGCCGCGCCCAGGTTCTGGTCGATGGCCGGCGCAGCAACTCGGGCCAGATCACCGTAGCCTACCTGTCCACTATCGCCGCCGACGTTGGCGCCGAGGTCGTGCCCGACGCGCAGGCGCCAACGCCGGTGGTGGTGCGCCACTGGTTCAACCCCAACCTGGTCTACCGCTGGTTCATCGTGCCTGGGCTCACGGGCATCCTGGCGCTGTTCAGCGCGCTGCTCATCACCTCGCTGTCGATTGCACGCGAACGTGAACTCGGCACGTTTGATCAGCTGCTGGTGTCGCCCACCTCGACGCCCGAGATCATCATCTCCAAGTCGCTGCCGGCGCTCGCCATCGGCACGCTCTTGGGCCTGTTCATGATCAGCGCCGGCGTGTTCCTGTTCGGCATTCCGTTTACCGGCTCGTTCGCGCTGCTGCTCGCCAGCCTGGTGCTGTTCATCCTGTCGGTGGTCGGCATCGGCCTGATGATTTCTGCCGTGAGCATGACCCAGCAGCAGGCCATCCTGGGGGCGTTCGCCATTGGCGTGCCGGCGGTGCTGATGTCGGGCTTTGCGACGCCGGTGGAAAACATGCCGCTCGTCCTGCAGTGGCTGGCCCAGGCCATTCCGCTGACCCACTTCCTCATCATCGTCGAAGGCAGCTTCCTCAAGGCCATGCCGCCCGGCGACATTCTCGCCAGCCTCTGGCCGCTGGCGCTCATTGCGCTGGCCACGCTGACGATGGCCACCGTATTCGTCCGAGGACGCCTGCAATGAAAACCAAAACCCGCCACCTCTCCTCGCGCACGCCAGCCGCACCGCCGGCGTCCAGGCGCTTGCGCCCGCTCGGGCTGGCCCTGTCCTGCGTGCTGCTGACCGCCTGTGCGGCCGTGGGCCCCGACTACCGCGAGCCGCCTCCTGTGGACATCGGCAGCGGTTGGACCTTGCCTCTGGCGAGCGAATCGCAGTCCGCGGACCTGGCCCGCTGGTGGTTCGCGTTGGACGACCCCATCCTTGACCGCCTGATGGGCACGGCACTGGCACAGAACCTGGATCTGCGCCAAGCCGCGGCACGCATCGACGAGGCGCGCGCCCTGCGCGACCGCGTGGCTGGCGACCAGATGCCCACCGTGAGCGCGGGCACCAGCGTGAACCGACGCGGGCAAAGCAAGAACGGCCCCTTGCCCGTGGGCTCGATTCCCGGCATGGACGCCACCCAGACCATCTACGATGCGGGCTTCGATGCGGCCTGGGAGGCCGATCTATTCGGCGCCAAGCGCCGCGCCCTGGAAGGCGCCAGCGCCCGCCTGCAAGCCACCGAAGTCGAAGCACAGGGTGTGCGCATGCGCATCGTGGCCGAGGTCGCACGCACCTGGTTCACCGCCGTTGGTGCTGGATACGAACTGCATGCACAACAAGCCACGCTGGATACGCTGCAGCAGACCTTGGAGCTGGTGCGCCTGCGGCATGCATTGGGCGACGCATCCGCCGCCGATGTGGAGGCGGCTTATGCGCAGTGGACTGCCGTCAACGCACTGCTGCCGGACATCCAGGCCCGCCAGCGCGCCGCGGTGCTGGGCCTGGGCGTGCTCTTGGGCGCTCCACCGGAGCGTGAACTGGCATTGCTCGACGGCCCCTTGGCACCGTGCACGCTGCGGGCCCTGCCGGTGGGCGAACGTGCTGATCTTCTGCGCCGCCGCCCTGACGTGCTGGCCGCGGAACGGCGTCTGGCGGCGAGTTCTGCCGACATCGGCGTGGCCACGGCCGAGCTGTTCCCCAAGCTCTCCATCGGTGTCGGCGGCGGGTTTCAGGCGCTCAGCACGGGCAACTGGTTCGATGCATCCAGTTCACGGTTTTCCATCCTGCCGCTGATTTCCTGGCGTCTGTTCGATGGTGGCCGCGTGCGTGCCGAGATTCGGGCACGCGAGGCCGCCGAGCAGCAGGCGGCGCTGGCCTATGAGCAGGCGGTGTTGGCGGCGCTGGGTGACGCCGAGCGTGCGCTGGGCGACTACCACGGCGGGCTGGACACGTTGGAGCGCCGTGCCATGGCCCTGGATGCGGCACGAACCAGCTACGGCTACGCCAAGGCTCGCTACGCCGCGGGCGATGTTGCACTGGTGGAGCTGCTGGCCGCCCAGCGCAGCCTGCACGAAGCCGAGACTGCGGCCGCACGTGCGCATACCAGCGCCGCCGTGCAATTGGTGGCGCTGTACAAGGCGCTCGGGGGCGGCTGGGAGGTATCCAACATGACGCCAAGCGCCGCCCATTCGCCTACAGGCGCCGCCGCACCCACGCCTCGTGCAAGTCGCTCCGGCATGCCTGCAAGCGCCGCCGCGACGGAACACCTCACAAGCCAAAGCGCGGAACGCGAAACCCTTACTCACTTGATCATCAACAGGCCAACCGAAGGAGCCAAGCCATGACCACCACCGCCTTTTTCATTCCGCCCGTGAACCTGATGGGCGCGGGCTGTCTTCGTGATGCAGCCAAGGCCATCCAGTCCTATGGCTTCAGGAAAGCACTGATCGTGACCGACCTTCCCTTGGTTCGTCTCGGACTGGTCGGCAACGTGCGCGACCTTCTTGCCAGCCACGGCGTGGATACCCTGGTTTTTCATGGAGTGCAGCCCAATCCGACGACCAAGAACGTGGCCGATGGGCTGAAGCAACTGCGCGACAACGATTGTGATTTCGTCATCTCGCTCGGCGGCGGTTCGCCGCACGACTGCGCCAAGGGAATCGCATTGGTCGCTGCCAATGGCGGAACGATCAAGGACTACGAGGGACTTGACCAGTCGGCCAAGCCGCAGCTGCCCTTGGTGGCGATCAACACCACGGCTGGAACGGCCAGCGAAATGACGCGCTTTTGCATCATCACCGACGAGGCGCGCCACGTGAAGATGGCGATCGTCGACAAGCACACGACGCCCATTCTCTCGGTCAACGACCCCGAGCTGATGCTGCTCAAACCCGCCAGCTTGACCGCCGCCACCGGCATGGATGCCCTTACGCACGCGGTGGAGGCCTATGTTTCAACCATTGCCACGCCGATCACCGATGCCTGCGCACTCAAGGCCGTGGCATTGATAAGCCAATGGCTGCGCAAGGCGGTGGCTGACGGGCGAAACGTCGAAGCGCGCGAACAGATGGCCTATGCGCAGTTCCTCGCCGGCATGGCCTTCAACAATGCCTCGCTGGGCTACGTGCACGCCATGGCGCATCAACTGGGCGGCTTCTACGACCTGCCGCACGGTGTGTGCAACGCCGTCCTGCTGCCGCACGTGCAGGCCTACAACAAGCAGGTCGCTGCGGGACGCCTCGCCGACATCGCCCGCGCGATGGGGGAAAAGACCGATGGCCTGGGCGACGAGGCCGCCGCAGATCTGTGCCTATTGGCGATTCGCCAATTGTCCGCCGACATCGGCATTCCCCACGGGCTGTCACAGCTTGGCGTTCAGGCCAAGGACTTTCCCACCCTGGCCACCAATGCGCTCAAGGACGCGTGCGGACTGACCAATCCAATACAGGCGTCGCACGAGGAAATCAGTGCCATTTTCGCGGCGGCCATGTAGCCGTCGGCGTGATTTCCCGAACCCGTTCTATCCCACCATCAAGGAGTGCCTCCATGCAAACGAACGTAGGAAACCTCGATCGCATCGCGCGCGTCGTCATCGGCCTGATCCTGCTCAGCTTGCCGTTGTGGCTGGATTCGCCATGGCGGTGGCTGGGGCTCATCGGAATCATGCCGCTGATTACCGGCCTGGCGGGTCGCTGTCCGGGCTATCGCCTGCTCGGCGTGAACACCTGTCCAATGCAAAAGAAGAAGCCCGAGTGAGCATCCCATGAAACTGAAATTTCTGGGTGCTGCGCGCGAAGTCACCGGGTCGTGCTTCCTGGTGGAGGCGGCGGGCCTGCGCTTCCTGGTGGATTGCGGCATGGTTCAAGGGGGCTCTGCGGCGGCGGCGCGCAACCGCGAGCCATTTCCGTTCGACCCGGCAGCTATCGATTTCGTGCTCCTGACCCATGCCCACATCGACCACAGCGGGCTATTGCCCAAACTCACCCGCGCCGGGTTCAAAGGGGCCATCTACACCACTCCCGCCACGGTTGATCTGCTGGGCGTGATGCTGCCCGACAGTGCACACATCCAGGAGAGCGATGCAAAACGCAGTGCCAAGCGGTTCCGCGGAAAGGACCCGCTGCCGCCGCTGTACACGCTGCAGGATGCGCGCGAATGCCTGCAGCAGGTACGAGGCATCGAATACGACCGGGAGTTCGCGCCCCGGGTCGGGGTGCGCGCGCGCTTTCGCGATGCCGGGCACATCCTCGGTTCGGCCATCATCGAAGTCTGGGTCACCGAGTACGGCTACCCGACAAAACTGGTATTCAGCGGCGACCTTGGCCAGCCGGGACGCCCGATATTGCGCGACCCGACACCCATCGAGGACGCCGACATCCTCGTCATCGAGTCCACCTATGGCAACCGCCAGCACAAGGACTTTTCGGCAACCGAAGAGGAGATGATCGGCATCGTCGAGAAAACCCTGTTCGAACGCGGTGGCAACGTCATCGTGCCGGCCTTCGCGGTCGGTCGAACCCAGGAAGTCCTGTACCACCTGCACCGTCTCACCAGCGAGGGGCGGCTGCGGCAACCGAGGGTATTCGTTGATTCGCCGATGGCCACGGAAGCCACGCGCATCACGCGCGAGCACCTTGAGCTGTTCGACGAGCAGGCCAAGCGCTTGGCCGGGTGGCACGCGCGCGGCGAAAACCTGCCGTATCTGCATTTCACGGAAAGCGCCGACGAATCCATGGCGCTGAACCAGATTCGTTCGGGCGCGATCATCATTTCCGCCAGCGGCATGTGCGACGCGGGACGCATCCGGCACCACCTGCGCCACAATTTGCCGCGCAAGGAATGCAGCGTCCTGTTCTCCGGCTTTCAGGCGCAGGGAACACTGGGCCGCCAACTGGTCGATGGCGCGGCGCGCGTGCGCATCTTCGGCGACGACATTCCGGTGCGCGCGGCGATCCACAGTGTCGATGGGCTCTCGGCGCACGCCGACCAACCAGCCCTGATGGCCTGGGCCCGAGGCTTCAAGCAAGCCCCCGAGCAAACCTTTGTAGTGCATGGGGAGCCGTCCGCCGCGCAGGCTTTGGCGGAACTCCTGCAACAGCAGCTTGGCTGGCAGGTCTCGGTGCCCGAGCGCGGCCGGGTCGTTCCGTGGCCGGATTTTCTGGTGGTCGAGCGATGACACCGCCCGCTGATCCTGACGAGCGCCTGCGCGCCATCCTCGATTCACCCACATACCGCCTTGCGTATGAAGACATCGATTTGCTTGGCCAGGACGATCTGCGCCCGCTGCGTCTCCAACTCGAACTGCTCAAGCCCGAACGCATCTTGCGTGAGCAAGGCGTGCATTCGACCGTGGTGGTGTTTGGCAGTGCGCGCGTAAGCGATGCTGCCACTGCACGCGACCGGCTCGCTGTGCTGGAGCAGCGAGCGGGCACCATGCCAGGGAATTCGACGCTTGGGCGGGAACTAGTCTTGGCCCGTCGCCGCGTGGAACAGGCGCGCTATTACGAAGAAGCGCAGCGCTTTGCTCACCTGATTTCCAAGCGCTTCCAACAGCAGGAGCGGTGCGACTTCGTCGTCATCACCGGTGGCGGCCCCGGCATCATGGAAGCCGCCAATCGCGGTGCTTTCGTTGCCGGGGCTCGCTCGATCGGCCTCAACATCACGTTGCCGCACGAACAAGCGCCGAACCCCTACATGTGTCCGGAGCTGGCGTTCCGGTTCCACTATTTCGCGTTGCGCAAGATGCATTTCTTGCTGCATGCGAAAGGTCTGGTGGCCTTCCCCGGTGGCTATGGAACGCTCGACGAACTGTTCGAGGTGCTGACCCTGATCCAGACCGGCAAGATGCAACGGATTCCGGTGGTACTTGTCGGGCGCAGGTTCTGGCGCCGCGCAATCAATTTCGACTATTTGATCGACGAGGGCTACATCGACGCCGAGGACACCGACCTGTTCGAGCACGCTGACGATGCCGACGAAATCATTGCCGTCTTGGAGCGCTTTCACGCAAATTCCATGGTGAAAGGCATGTCGAAAAAACGCGAGACTGGAACCTGACTCCATGACAGACCAGTCCCCATCCATCAGTCCCGATTTGCAAGGCTTGAGCAGCACCGAAGCCGCGGGGCGCCTGGCGCAGGACGGCCCGAATCAGCTGCCCGGCGGCAAGCCCAAGTCCAACCTGGCCATCGTGCGCGAGGTGCTCACCGAGCCCATGTTCCTGATGCTGCTGGCCGCCGGCGGCATCTACCTGGCGCTGGGCGACAAGGGCGAGGCGCTGTTCCTGCTCGGCTTCGTCTTCGTGGTCATAGGCATCACCCTGGTGCAGGAGCGGCGCACGCAGCGCGCGCTGGAATCGCTGCGCGAACTGTCGGCCCCGCGCGCGCTGGTGCTGCGTGACGGCGTGGAGCGGCGCATCGCCGGCGCCGAGGTGGTCTGCGGCGACCTGCTGCTGCTGCACGAGGGCGACCGCATCGCCGCCGACGCACGCCTGCTGCGGGGCGAGCTGGAGGTGGACGAATCGCTGCTGACGGGCGAATCCGTGCCCGTGGCCAAGCTGGCGGGCGACGCCGCCAGGCCCACCGAAGACCCCGACCTGTTCGCCAGCACCGTGATCACGCGCGGCCGGGGCCTGGCCCGCGTGCTGGCCACGGCCGCGCGCACGGCCGTGGGCCGCATAGGCGCAGACCTGGCCAGGGCCGAGGCGCCGCCCTCGCCGCTGCAGCAGCGCTCGCGCCGGCTGGTGCGCGGCCTGGGGGTGCTGGCGCTCACGCTGGCCACGGCCCAGGTGCTGCTGGGCTGGTGGTGGAACGGCCGGCCGCTGCTGGACAGCCTGCTGGCCGGCATTGCCCTGGCGATGGCGCTGCTGCCCGAGGAGATACCCGTCATCCTCACCGTGTTCCTGGCGCTGGGCGCCTGGCGATTGACGCGGCTGCAGGTGCTGACAAGGCGCGTCACGGCCGTGGAGACCCTGGGCGCCATCACCGTGCTGGCGGTGGACAAGACCGGCACGCTGACCATGAACCGCATGGCCGTGGCCGAGCTGGCCACGCCCACCGGCCATTGGCAGGCACCGGGCGCGCAGGAGCTGCCCGAGGACTACCACCGGTTGGTGGAATTCGCCATGCTGGCCACCCCGGCCGACCCGTTCGACCCGATGGAGCAGGCCATACAGCGCTTCGGCCACGACTGGCTGCAGGGCACGGAGCATGTGCACGACGGGCGCGAGCCGGTGTTCGAGTACGCGCTGTCGGGCGAGATGCTGGCCATGACGCGCGTCTACGCCAGCGGCGCGCCCGATCAGCACCTGCTGGCGACGAAAGGCGCGCCCGAGGCCGTGGCCGATCTGTGCCACCTGGACGAAGCGCGCCTGGCCGCCGTGCGCGCCCAGGTGCAGGCCCTGGCCGAGCGCGGCCTGCGCGTGCTGGGCGTGGCGCGCGGGCGCTGGACTGGCCAGGGCGCCCAGGCGTGGCCGCCCAGCCAGCACGACTTCGACTTCGAATTCCTGGGCCTGCTGGCCCTGGCCGACCCACCGCGCCCCGAGGTGCCGGCGGCCATTGCCGAATGCCGCGCCGCCGGCGTGCGCGTGGTGATGATGACCGGCGACCACCCGGCCACGGCGCGCGCCATCGCGCGCCAGGTGGGCCTGTCGGAGCGGCCCGAGGTCATCACCGGCGACGAGATCCAGGGCCTGGACGACGCCACGCTGCGCGAACGCCTGCAGCATGTAGACCTGTGCGCGCGCCTCAAGCCCGAGCACAAGCTGCGCCTGGTGCAGCTGCTGCACGCGGGCGGCGCCGTGGTGGCCATGACCGGCGACGGCGTGAACGATGCCCCCGCGCTCAAGGCCGCGCATGTGGGCATCGCCATGGGCGAGCGCGGCACCGACGTGGCGCGCGAGGCGGCCGACCTGGTGCTGCTCAAGGACAGCTTTGCCCACATCGTCGCCGCCGTCGCGCAAGGCCGGCGCATCGACGACAACCTGCGCAAGGCCACGCGCTTCGTGTTCGCCGTACACCTGCCCATCGTCGCGCTGGCGCTGGCGCCCACATTGCTGCACTGGCCGGCGCTGCTGCTGCCGGTGCACATCGTGCTGATGGAGCTACTCATCGATCCGGCCTGCTCCATCGTCTTCGAGGCCGAGCCCGCCGCGGACGACCTGATGCGGCGCCCCCCCCGGCCGGTGGATGACTCGCCGTTTGCGCTGCGCGCCCTGGTGTTGCCCCTGCTGCAGAGCGCGGGCGTGGCCGCGCTGCTGCTGGGCGCGCAGGCCTGGCTGCTGGCCCAGGGCTGGAGCCAGGCCCAGGGCCGCACGGTGGTGTTCGGCGTGCTGCTGGCGTGCGTGCCGCTGCTGATCCTGGCGCAGCGCAACCCGGCGCGGCCGCTGTGGCGGCCCGGCGGCGGTGCCAATCCCTGGCTGCGCCCCATGGCGGCGGCCGTGGGCCTGCTGTTGGCGGCGCTGCTGGCCATTCCCGCCCTGGGCCGGCTGCTGGGGCTGGAGGGCGCGGGTCTGGCCGGGCTGGCGGCCATGGCCGTGCTGCTGGCGCTGTGCCTGGCGTGGCTGGAGCTGTTGAGGCTTGTCATGACACGACTCACGGCACGCACAGTGTCAGCAAGGTGAGGCTGGCATGGCTTACGCAAGCAAGGTGTCTTGTCTCGCTTTTTTGCTCCTGGCAAGTTCGGCCGTCACCGCCACCGCAGTCAGTCGTGCCGCTGAGCCCTTGCAGCCAAGCCAGGATGAAAGCTGTACACCGGAGCAAACCTTGCACTGGCGCGGTGGCACGCTGCGCCTGGAGAACGACTTGTTCACGGGCACCGACCGCAACTACACCAACGGTGTGGCGTTGAGCGTGGTTTCGCGCGATCAGCAAGGCGCGCTCCGCCCGGAGTGTCTGCCCCAACCGATTGCCTGGTACACCCGCTTCATCGGCTGGGTTGATCCTGAGTTCTGGCGCGACTCCGGCGCCCAGTCGGCAACGCAAAACATCGTCGTGCGCTTCGGTCAGTCCATGTACACGCCCGAGGACAAGACGCGCACCGATCTGATTTCCGACGATCGCCCGTACGCCGGCCTGCTGTACCTGGGCTTGGCATGGAATCGCCGCGTCCACCCACAGGCCGCCAGCTATGAAATGCTTGACGTGCGCGAACTGACCCTGGGCGTGATTGGCCCCTGGTCGTTGGCGGAGCAATCGCAGGATCTGGTGCATCGGGTGCGGGGCATCGAGCGTTTTCGCGGCTGGGACAACCAGTTGCGCAACGAACCCGCGTTCCAGATGGCGATGGAGCGCAAGTTCAAGTCGTACACAGAGGGTGCCGTCCGGCCGGGGTGGAGCGGCGACGTGATCGGCAGCTATGCCCTGCGGATCGGAAACATCGAAACCGCGGCCAGCACCGGTGTCGAGCTGCGTGCGGGCTGGAACATTCCCAATGATTTCGGCAGCTATCCGATTCGACCCGGTGCGGAGAACCGCCCGCCCTCGGGCGTTTCCGACCTGCGCAGGACGGAGCCGCAATCGGTGCGCGCGCCCAAACCCGGAGCGCATGCATTCCTGAACCTGGAGGCCAAAGCCGTTGCCAGGGATTTCTCGCTCGACGGAAATCTGTTTCGGCACAGCCATCACGTCAGTCGACGGCCCTGGGTCGCTCAGGCAGCCATTGGCATCAGCAGCCAATGGATTGTTGCCGGGCATGGCGTGCGGCTTGCCGTGATGCGCGTCTGGAGAACCCGCGAGTTCGACCAGCAGATCGGCCGCCACGCCTTCGGATCGATTGCGCTGAGCATGGAATTTTGAAAGCCCGAAGCCATGCGCCCGCCTGCGAAGCATTCACCAACAACCTCCATGGAGAATCCCGTGAGTCATCTATTGAACCCTCGACAGCTTTTGACGATCACGTTGTCAGTAGCCTTGGCCACCGTTGCCACGGGACTGAGCGCGCAGTCCGCTGACGCTGCAAAGCCGATGGCGCTGCGCAGCGTCATGGAGAGACTTGGCCGTGACATGCAAGCCGTCACCGGTGCGATTTCCAAGGAGGAATGGACACTGGTCGCCGAGCTGGCGCCCAAAATCGCCAAGCATGCCGAGCCACCTCTGGGCGAAAAAATGCGCATTCTTGGCTGGCTTGGCACGGATGCCGGGAAATTTCGGGGTTTCGACGGGCAGGTCCAGGACGCTGCGAGCGCCATGGGGGATGCCGCCAAGCGCGGCGACGGCCAGGCCGTGATCGTCGCATTCTCCAAGACGCAACAAAGCTGCCTCGCTTGCCACCAAAGCTTCCGGCAATCGTTCGTGGAGCAGTTTTATGGGCACCGCTGACACGCACTTGTCCCAGATCGGTCTGCATGGAACATCACGATTGGGAGCGTCACGATGAGCAACTCCCAGCCGAGCCTCATCCTGGTGCTCAATTGCGGCTCCTCAAGCATCAAGTTCGCCTTGTTCGATGCACAGGTGCGCCCGTTGCCGCGCGAGCCGCTCTGGCACGGCAAGGTGCAAGGGATTGCTGGGCCCGCGCCTGAGTACAGCGACAGTGGCACTGCACAGCAGCGCATCCATCTGGATCACGAACACCCTCACACCGCCGCTCTGGCGCTGATTCAAGCGCGCATCGTGGCCCGACTCGATGGCCGCCGCATTGTGGCCATCGCGCATCGTGTCGTCCATGGCGGCAGCAGGTACTTCGAGCCAACCGTGGTGACCGATGGCTCCATCGCGGAGCTGCGGGCCTTGATTCCTTTGGCGCCGTTGCACCAACCCTTTCCCCTGAAGGCCATGAGTTTGCTGTTCGAGCAGTGGCCCGGAATTGTTCAGGTAGCGTGCTTCGATACAGCCTTTCACCGCACGGCGCCGAAGGTGGAGCAGATCCTGCCGCTGCCGTACTCGGCCTGGGAACGCGGTCTGCGCCGCTACGGCTTTCACGGCCTTTCATACGACTACATGAGCCATGTCCTGCCCGAGCGCCACGGTGATCTGGCACGCGGCCGCACCATCGTCGCGCACCTCGGCAGCGGGGCCAGCCTGTGCGCGATGCAGAACCTGCAAAGCATCGCCACCACGATGGGATTTTCCGCGCTCGACGGCCTGATGATGGGCACCCGTACCGGCTCGCTCGATCCGGGCGCCCTGCTCTACCTGATGGAGATCGAAAAGCTCTCACTGGAAGAAGTAGGCCGCACGCTCTACAACCAGTCCGGCCTGCTCGGTGTTTCCGGGATTTCGGCCGAGCCGCGCGTGGTGGTGAAGCACGAGAGCGATTCCGGCGAAGTCGGCGAACGCGCCCGCATCGCGTTGGCGCTCTACGTGCGCCGTATCGTGCGGGAGATTGGCGCACTGATCGCAGTCATTGGCGGCCTGGATCTGCTCGTGTTCACTGCCGGTGTCGGTGAGCACAACGCCTTCGTGCGCGAGCGCGTCTGCCGCGACCTGGCATTTATCGGCATCAAGCTGGATGCCGATGCCAACGCCATCGATGCCCCGGTTATCTCCACCACCGACAGCCGGGTGCTGGCCGCGGTGGAGCCTACCAACGAGGAATGGATCACAGCGCGCTATACGCAGGATTTGATAGGCGGCGCGTGATGTCCCAGCCAGGCCGAGCGCGCTCAACTCAACTGACTCTGTAGCCACGCAGGGATTCATCGACATCAAAGAGGGGAAATCGCATGACCACCGCTTCCACCATCCGCCAGTGCTGGCTCGCCGGCCACGGCCCCATCGTCCATCGCGACGAGACCATCAAGCGCATGGAAACTCTGGTGGCCCGTTTGATCGTCGACGGCCGTGTTGCCGACGAGACGACGGCCTACACCCTGCTTGCCGCCGCCGACCGCCTGAGCTGCGTGGCCATGAACGTGGTCGCGCACATGACCTATGCGCGCCGCATCGACCTTTCCGGCGCGGCGCTGTCAGCCGAGGACTTCAAGCCCACGCCCGAAGGCCACACCGGCGGCTCGCTGAACATGGTGCAGGCCTTCGTCGGCTACCTGCTGGCCAACGCGCTCACCGGCAGCACACGCGGCTGGATCATGGGCCAGGGCCATTGTGTCGCCGCCATCGAAGCGGTCAATGCGCTGACCGGCGATGTCTCGCCCGCGCAGCGGGGCCGCTACGACCGCAGCGAGCAAGGCCTGTCGCGCCTGTGTGCCGATTTCTATTCCTATGCCATCGATGCGCAGGGCCGCCCGGCCGTGCCGCTGGGCAGCCATGCCGGCCCCAACACCGCCGGTGCCGTGTCCGAAGGCGGCTACCTCGGCTTTGCCGAACTGCAGTACATCCACATGCCGCTGCCTGGCGAATCGCTGGTCGCCTTCCTCAGTGACGGCGCCTTCGAGGAGCAGCGTGGCCCGGACTGGGCGCCGCGCTGGTGGCGCGCGCAAGACAGCGGCTTCGCTGTACCGGTGATGATCCTCAACGGCCGCCGCATCGAGCAGCGCACCCAGATCATGCAGGAAGGGGGTGCGCAATGGCTGGCCGACGACGTGCGCCACAACGGCTTCGACCCGGTGATCGTCGATGGCCGTGACCCGGCCGCGATCGCCTGGGCAATCGTCGAAGCCGAGGGCGCGCTGCGTGCGTTTGCCGCCGATCCGGATCGCCGCTATCCGGCGCCTCTGCCCTACGTGATCGCCGAGACCGAGAAGGGCTTCGGCTTTCCCGGTGCTGGCAGCAACGTCGCGCACAACCTGCCGTTGGGCGGCAACCCCCACACCGATGTCGCCATGCGTGGGCGGTTCAACGAAAGCGCGGCTGCGCTCTTCGTTGCTCCGGTCGAACTCGACGCGACGCTCACCGCCTTCGCAACCCACGCCGCCCAGCAGCGCCCGCTGGAAAGCGCGCATCCGATGGCGCACCGCCACCCCGCTGCGCCCAGGCTGCCCGAACCGCGCTGGGAAATATCAGGCAGCGAAGGCAGTGCGATGACGGCGCTGGATCAGTGGTTCGTTGAATTCGCCAAAGCCAATCCCGAGCTGCGCATGCGCATCGGCAACCCTGACGAATTGGCCAGCAACAAGATGGGCGGCACGCTGGCGCTGCTCAAGCACCGCGTCAACGAGCCCGAACCCGGTGTGCCTGAGGATTTGCACGGCGCCGTCATCACCGCGCTCAACGAAGAGGCCGTGGCCGCCGCCGCACTCGGCAACAAGGGTGGACTGAACCTGATCGTCAGCTACGAGGCCTTCGCCGTAAAAATGCTCGGCCTGATGCGGCAGGAAATCATCTTCGCCCGCCACCTGCGTCAGGTCGGCCAGCCCGCCGGCTGGCTGTCGGTGCCACTCATCGTCACCTCGCACACCTGGGAGAACGCCAAAAACGAACAGTCGCACCAAGACCCGACGATCGGCGAAGCCCTGCTGGGCGAGATGTCGGACACCTCGCGCGTGTTGTTCCCGGTGGATGGCAACACTGCGGTCGCCGCGCTGCGCGAAGTCTATGCCGGACGCGGGCAACTGGCCTGCCTCATCGTTTCCAAGCGCGACGTGGAGAACCGCTTCGATGCCGAATCGGCGCAACGCCTGATCCGTGACGGCGCGGCCCATCTGATCGGTGACCCCGCCGAGGCCGAAGTGCAGCTCATCGCGCTGGGTGCCTACCAACTCGACGAGGCGATCAAGGCGCAGCAGCACCTTGCCGGGATGGGCAAGCGCGCCTGCGTCACCGTCATCCTGGAACCTGGCCGCCTGCGCATCCCGCGCGATGCCATGGAAGCGGAGTTCGTCGATGAAGACGCCACTGTCAGCACGCTGTTCCCGCAAGGCCTGCCGCGCGTGATCCTCACCCACACGCGCCCCGAGCCCATGCTCGGCATTCTGCGCCGCATCGACAACGGCCCGACCAGGACGCACGCCCTCGGCTACATCAGCCGCGGCGGCACCTTCGATGTCCCCGGCATGCTGTTCGCCAACCGCTGTACCTGGGCGCATACGGTGGATGCCGCAGCGACCGTGGCCGGCTGGAATCGTGAAGCACTGCTCGACCCTGCGCAGCGCGCGGCTCTTGATGGCACCGGCGATCCCAAAGATTTATTGAGCCCGTGAGTCAGGTACGCGAATCCTGTGCCGGTCATGAAGTGCGCCGGCAGCTCCAGGCCGGTGGAGGCGATGTCCTCGCGGTCTGCGCCAGTTCTCAACTGCGCAACGTGCCCAGCAGGTTGCATGTCAGGATCACGCATCGCCTGCACCGCTTATCCAGTCCCTGTTCGTCCAGGGAGTCGGCGCGCTGCTGCATCGCCTGCTTGGTTCCCTCACCGGAGCCCAGGTTGCTCAGGCCCGCCCTGCTGCCATTCGAGCCGGGTGGCCCCGATCACGCGGGCCTGCCGCTCGATGGGCAGGTACGATTTCAGCTCAATGGCCACACCACCCAGACGCTGCACGTCATGGCGGCGGCCCTGCTCGGGCTGATCGTTCGGCACCTTCCATAGCCCTTCGACCACGCGCTCCATGGTGCTGGCACGGCGTGGTGCCTCCAAGTGCCCGAACGTGGCTAGACACTTTGCACGGGGGCGAATGGGCCTGCCTTGGGCATACCCTCACCCTGCTTGGCATGTCCTTCAATGGGACAGCTTGACGGCCTTCCAGCCGCTGTGGCTGAAATACTTGCCGTAGGCGTTGGAGGCCTGCGCGACCTGCACCACGCCGGCGGCGCGCTTGCCTTCTCCGTGCTTGCCCTGGGCGGCCTCGGCGCCCGCCACCAGGTCGGCCACGATGATGTGCAGCTGGGCGTCCGCCTCGGGGGGCAACTTGCAGTTTTCCACCATGTAGGCGACCTGCTGGCCGACGGCGTTGCCGAAGGCGTCGTAGTCGGCCGCCGTGGCCTTGCCTGCATGGGCCGCGGGCAGGATTTTCGTCACCGATGCATGGACGGCCGTCATGGCCTGGCGCAGCGGCGCGTCGGTGTCCCATTTCTTGCCGGCGTTGAGTTGCAACTGGTGGGTTTCGGCGCTGCCGTGGCTGTCGTGCGCGCTCGCGGCCATCGAGGTCAGGGGGACTGCCAGGGCGGCGGCCAGCAGCAGTGTGGTGAGTTGTTTCATGGAAATGCTCCGTTGAAAGTTGAACCATGCAAGGTGGCCGTGCGGGTTGCCTGGCTGCCTTGCCCTCTTCAACGAAGCGCGCGTCTGAATGTTCCATGTGTTTTGCATCTTTGGTGCACGGCCTTATTTGCGGTGCAGCAGCTCCTCCTCGGTCGCCTCCTGCGCGTAGCGACCCAGCAACAGCTGCAGCAGGCGCTCGCGCTGGGCGGTGTCCAGCAGCTCGCGCTCGGCCAGCAATTGGGTGATCACGCGCTGCTGCTGCGCGGCCTGCAGGCGGACAATGGCGGCCTGCTCGGCGTCGATGGCCGCGCGGTCGGGTGCGGCGGCGAAGATGTGGCGCACCAGGGCTTCGCGGCGGTGGCGTATGTCGTCCCAGTTGGATGACAGGTCGTGCAGGAACGGCGCCTCCAGCGCCTCCCAGCGCGTGCGTTGCCCGGGCGTGAGCGCCAGGTAGTCCGGCAGGTGCACGGCCGGCGCCGGGGGCGGCGCCACGCGGGCAGGGCGCAGCACGAGCGCCGCAAGAATGCCCAGGTTGAGCGCCAGCGAGACGGCCAGCAGGGTGCGGATCCAGGTGGGGTGTTTCATGGCAGATTCCTTGGCAGTCGGCAAATCTCGGTGGCGGCGCACAGCCCGCCCGGCGGCACGGGGTCGAACACGCGCGCCATGGCGGGGTCGGCGGCCGCAAACGTGGTAGGAATGGCTGCCCCCGTGCCCAGCAGCAGCCCGCCCATCCACAGGCCCGAGACCAGCGCCGCGCCAGCCGCCAGGCCCGTGGGCATCCAGCCCAGAAGGTCCCAGCCGGCACGCCGGGGCCTGGCGGCGCGCGGTGGCCGCCGGTCGCGCAGGCGCTCCTGCAGCTGCGCCGCGAGATCGAAGCCCAGCGTGGGCGATGGCAGGGCGTGCAGTTCCTGGCGCAGCGCCCGCAGCGCATCGAGCTGCTGGCTGCAGACAGGGCAGGCCCGCAGGTGGCTCTGCAGCGCGGCCTGTCTGCGCGCGGGCAGGGCGTGATCGACAAAGGCGGAAAGATCTTCGATGCGTGGGCAGGTCATGGTGGCTCCTTGCGGTCAGCGTGGCATGTGCTGCAGCAGCCCGGCGCGGGCGCGGGCGATGCGGGATTTGACGGTGCCCAGGCCGATGCCCAGCACCTGGGCAATGTCCTCGTAGGGCATGTCCTCGATGTCGCGCAACAGCAGGATCTCACGGTGCTCCACCGACAGCCGCGCCAGCGCGCGCTCCAGCTCCGCGATGCGCTGGCGCGCCTGCAGCATGGCCTCGGGCGTGGGCGTATCCGCCGGTACCTGCTGATGCAGCGCGTCGTCTAGCGCCACGAACTCCACGTGCCGCGCGCGACGCAGCCGGTCCAGTGCCTGGTTGCGCGCGATGCGGAACAGCCACGTGGACAGCTGCGCCTGCGGGCGCCAGCTGGGCAGTGCCTGGTAGACGCTCAGAAAGGTTTCCTGGGTCAACTCGCGCGCATCCTCCTGTGACCGAGTCATGCGCACCAGAAAGCGGTAGATGCGATCCTGGTTGCGCGTCACCAGCTCAGAGAACGCCGCAACCTCCCCGCGCTGGGCGCGGGCAATGCAGTCAGTCTCGTCAAACTGGCTCGGTTGGGGCATTGGGGCGTTAACGCATGAGGAGCGCAAAAGTTCCATCTTCGGGCAAGCCCTGACGAACCCGTCTTCGTCAGTCCAGCCAGACTCGCGATTCGCTTCATGCTTCTCATCAATACGTCCGATGGGGGCATGTGGCAACGTGAACTGACCGTTGGCTCGATCGGATGAACACGAGGTGAACAGAAGGTTCAGTGTTGATTCACCCCCGGTTCGTCAAAATTATTGGCATCAACAGCTCTGATGCTGTGAAAGGAACCGACGATGAAACGAAACCTACACCTCAAGCCCCGGCTGGCCACCCTGGTGCTGGCCGTCGCGGCGCTGCCAGCGGTGGCATCCAGCGACTGCGATGCCCCGGCCGCGCGATGGCAGTCGCGCGAAGCGGTGCGCCAGATGGCGGCGCAGCAGGGCTGGCAGGTCGAGCGACTGAAGATTGACGACGGCTGCTACGAAATCCGTGGCACCGACGCCCAGGGCCAGCGCTTCAAGGCCAAGCTCGACCCCGAGACCCTGCAGGTGCTGAAGATCAAGTCGCGCGAGCGCGATGACCACCACAAAGACCGGGACCGGGAGCGCGAGCGCCGGCGCGACCACACGCCGCAGGATGCGGGCACTGCCCCTTCCTCACCCCTCTTTACCCCGGGCAGTGCGCCGCGCGGCCAGGTGCAATGAATCGCCTCCCCTCTTTCCAGGAGAACCCTATGTCCAAACCCCTGATCACCGCCATTGCCGCAGCTTGCGCGCTTGCCGTGCCCGCCCTCGGCCAGGCGCGCGAAGTCACCATTGCCACCCAGCTCAAGAACTACGGCGGCGACGGCGCCTACCTGGCGGTCTACCTGACCGATGCCAAGGGCGCCTACGCCGGCACGCTCTGGGTGGCCGGCGGCAAGGCCAAGTACTACAAGCACCTGGCGGACTGGAGCCGCCTGTCGGCCGGCGACGCCAAACGTCTCAATGGCGTGACCGGCGCCAGCGTCGGCGCGGGCCGCACGCTCAGGGTGACGGCCGATCTGGCCGACGCGCTGATCGACGCCGGCTACGAGATCCGCATCGACGCCGCCGTGGAAGACATGCGTGACAGCCCCTCCGAGGTGCGGCTGCCCCTGACGGCGGCGGGCGCCGGCAAGGCGCAGGCCGGCAAGCAGTACATCCAGTCGGCCAGCTTCCAGCTGAAGTAAGGAGCAAGGCATGAACTGGAAAGCCGTCCACCGATGGCTGGGTCTGAGCCTGGGCACCGTGGCCCTGGTGCTGGGCCTGTCCGGTGCCCTGCTGGCCCTGGATCCGGTGCAGGAGGCCTGGCAGGCGCCGACAGCACCGGCCGACCTGCCGGTGGCCACGCTGGTGCAACAGGTGCAGCAGGCCATGCCCGGCGTCGAGGAAATCCGTCGCCTGCCCTCGGGCGCCGTCGCCGCCTTCGGCTTCGACGGCGACCAAGCGCAGGCGCGCTACGTCGATGCAACCAGCGGCCAGCTGCTTGGCAACTACCAGCCCTCCAGCATGCCGCGCTGGGTCAAGAACCTGCACCGCGCGCTGCTGCTGGGCGATGGTGGGCGCTGGGGCGCCGCGGCCACGGCGCTGGCCATGGTCTTGCTGTCGATTTCCGGCCTGGTGCTGCTCGTGCGCCGCATGGGCGGCTGGCGCCATGTGGCAGGCCGGGTGCGCGGCACCCTGGCGCAGCGCCTGCACGTACTGGCGGGCCGGGTGGTGCTGGCCCTGCTGCTGCTGTCCTCGATCACGGCGCTGACCATGAGCGCCTCGACACTCGGCCTGCTCGAACTGGAAGCCGGGCCCGAGCCCGACGTTGTTTCCAGCGCCAGCACGGGGGCCGACCTGGCGCCGGCGCAGCTACCGCTGCTGCGCGACCTCGGCGTCGGCGATCTGCACCGCGTCAACCTCCCCGATGCGGGCGACCCCACCGACACCTGGCAGGTGGCGACCACGCGCGGCCAAGGCTGGATTGACCGCCACAGCGGCGATACCTTGGCCTGGCAGGAGGCGACGTTGGCGCAGCGGCTGGACGACTGGGCCCGCGTGCTGCACACCGGCGAGAGCGCCTGGCCGTGGGCCGTGGTGATGGGCCTCGCAGGCCTCTGCGTGCTGCTGTTCTGGGCGAGCGGCGTGCTGATCTGGTGGCAGGGGCGCCGCAACGCGGTGCACATCGCCGACAACTCCCGCCTGCAGCAGGCCGAGGTGCTGATCTTCGTCGCCAGCGAGGGCGGCAGCACCTGGGGCTTTGCCCAGGCCTTGCATGCCGCGCTGGTACGCGCCGGGCGGCGCGTGCACAGCAGCGCACTGGAGCACTTCCAGATCACGCCCACGGCGCAGCAGGTCTTCATCCTGGCGGCCACGCATGGCGATGGCCAGCCGCCGGCGCATGCGCGTCATGCGCTGGAGCGCATTGCCGCGCAGGGCGGCAGCGGCGTGCCGGTGACGGTGCTGGGTTTTGGCGATCGCCAATACCCGGCGTTCTGCGCCTATGCACAGGCCGTCGAGCAGGCGCTGCGTGCCCAGGGGCATGCGAGCCTACTGCCGCTGGAGCTGATCCACCAGCAGTCGGCGCAGCAGTTCGCCCGCTGGGGCGAGGCACTGGCGCAGGCCCTGGGCCAGCCGCTGGCGATCGATTACCGACCCCGTCTGCCCGCCACCACCGCGCTGACGCTCGTCGAGCGGCGCGACTACCCCGGCCAGGCCGATCGGCCCACGGCCATCCTGCGCTTTGCCTGGCCGCGCCAGCCGTGGTTTGCGCGTCTGCTCGGCTGCGGCCTGGGCCGCTTCGAGGCGGGCGACCTGGTAGGTATCGTGCCACCGGGGAACGCGGTGGCGCGCTATTACTCGCTGGCGTCGGGCAGCGCCGACGGCTTTCTGGAAATCTGCGTGCGCCAGTGGCCCGGCGGCGTGTGCTCGGCGCACCTGCTGGGGCTCAAGCCGGGCGACAGCACGCAGGCCTTCATCCGTGCCAACCCGGGCTTTACCCTCAGCGGTCGACCGCCGAGCGTGCTGCTGATCGGCGCTGGCACCGGCGTGGCACCGCTGGCAGGCTTCATTCGGCGCAACGACGAGCGCACGCCGATGCACCTGTACTTCGGCGCGCGCGACCCGGCCACCGACTACTACTTCGGCTCCGAGATCGCGCGCTGGCAGGCCGAGCAGCGCGTGGCCAGCGTCAACACCATCTTCTCGCGCGTGCCCGGCGGCGGCTACGTGCAGGAAATCCTGCAACGCGACGCCGAACGCCTGCGCAAATTGCTGGCCGCCGGCGCCGCGGTGCGCGTGTGCGGCAGCCGCCCCATGGCCCAGGGCGTGGGCGAGGTGCTCGATGCGCTGCTGGCGCCGCTGGGCCTTGACGTGAACGCACTGAAGGCCAAGGGGCGCTATGCCGAAGACCTGTTCTGAGCCCTTGCACCGGCTGCAACTGCACGGGCCGACCATGGCCACGCGCTGGGCCGTGAGCTGCGATGTACCGCCTGTGCTGGACACGAACGCACTGTGCCAGGCGCTGGCCGAAGCGGTCGAACAAGTCGATGCCCAGATGTCGCCCTGGCAGCCGGAAAGCGCACTGAATCAGCTCAACCGTGCGCCGGTAGGCGATTGGCTGGCACTGCCGGCGCAGATCCTTGAGGTGCTGGCCCGCGCGCTCGAAGTCTGCCGCCTGAGCGACGGAGCGTTTGATCCCGCCGTCGGCGCACTGGTCGATGCCTGGGGCTTTGGCGCGGCATGCGACACGCCGGACGCCGAGGCCATCCGCGCCGCGCGCAATGCCAAACGCCTGCCGACACCGCAAGCCCTTGAGCTGGACTTGGCCGCCGGCCTGGCGCGCAAGCACTCGCCACTGCAGCTCGATTTGTGCGGCATCGCCAAAGGCTATGCCGTGGATCGTATGTGTGCCGTGCTCACCGGACACGGCGTGTGCCACGCCCTGGTCGCACTGGACGGCGAGCTGCGCGCCATCGGCCCCCAGGCCAGCGGCGCGCCCTGGGCGGTGGCGCTGGAGAGCCCGCGTGCAGGCCTGCGCGCCGCGCACGGGGTGATCGAGCTGCAGGACCTGGCCGTGGCCACGTCGGGCGATTACCGGCACTTCGTCCAGGTGGGCCAGGCACGCCTGGCGCACAGCATGGACGGGCGCAGCGGCAAGCCGGTGAACAACGGCGTCGCCAGCGTCACCGTGCTGGCGCCCCGTTGCATGGACGCCGACGCCTGGGCCACCGCCTTGCTGGTGGCGGGCTCGGGCCAGGGCCTGGCCTTGGCGCATCGGCACGGCCTGGATGCCTTGTGGCTGCTGCGCCGGGGCGAGGCGCTGGTCGAGTTGGGCTCGGGCCGCTTCGCCGCTGCCGCATCGGCGGGTACGGCATGAACGGCGGGTGAAGAGGCTGTTCAGCACCGGTTCACCCACACCCGCGCAGACTGCAGCCACAGTCGATCGTGACTGCATTGCAACTCAAGGAGAACGTCATGCAAGTCGCCACCACCATCGCCTCCATCGGCATCGCCGCGGCCCTGCTGGGCAACACCGCCCTGGCCGGCGATCATTCCGATCGCACGCAGCGCCACGCCAGCCGCGCCGAGCGCATCGAAGCGCTGAACGCACCCTGGCAGGCCATTCCCAATTCGGCCGAGGCAGGCTCGCCCGGACATGGCTGGCAGTATTTCTTCAACCCGCAGGCAGCGCGCGCCGTCGTCATCAGCCCTGATGGCCATTACTACTTGAGCCGCGGCAAGGGGCTGCGCTGGATCGCCGCAGCCCAACCAGCGGCGGAAACGGCAACGGCGCCCTGGCAGGCCATCGCCAACCAGGCCCAGGCCGGCATGCCCGGGTTTGGCTGGCAGTACTTCTTCGACTCGATCGCACCCCGTGCGGTGGTGATCAGTCCCGACGGCCACTACTACCTCAGCCAGGGCGATGGGCTGCGTTGGGTGGCTATGGCGCAGCAGCCAACCGGTCGCGACGCATCCATCGGCTGACAAACGGTGCTGCAAGCAGGGGCAGCAAGAATCCATCAGCTGCTTTTTCAGAACCGGAACGAGGGTTGGCATCGTGGCAGCCTCGCCTGCAAAAGCGCGGGCTGCCACGTTCACGCCCGCATCCACATTGAGAGCCTCATGTCCAGAACCACTGAACGCTACCATCCAACGCTCATCACACTGCACTGGCTGACGCTGCTGCTGATGGTCGGTGTCTATGCCTTGATCGAGCTGCACGATGGCCTGCCCAAGGGCAGTGCCGAGCGGGCGCTGGCCAAGAGCTGGCATGAAAGCCTGGGCATCCTGGTTTTCGCAGTCGTCGTATTGGTTCGGCTGCCGCTGCGGTGGATGCTGGGTCAACCCAGTGAGCTTGCCGGTACGCCCGCGTGGCAGTCCCGCTTGGCCCATGTCATGCACTGGGCGCTTTACGGCCTGCTCATCGCGGCGCCCGTTCTCGGCTATCTGAGCCTGAACGCCAAGGGCGCGCCCGTGTCCTTGTTCGGACTCGAACTGCCTGGGCTGATGGCGCCTGACAAGGCGCTTGCAGGCGGCCTCAAAGAAGTCCACGAGGCAATCGGCACACTCGGGTACTGGCTGATCGGCCTACACGCTGCAGCGGCGCTGGTGCATCACTACCTGATGCACGACACGACGCTGGCACGCATGGGCCTGGGGCGGGCTCGACTTGACCCAAACTCCAGAGACAGCCGCTGACCGGCTGCCGCAAAACCCTTGCCAGCTCCGGATCTGGACGCCGGCCGGAACACCGGCAGATCGGCTCAAGACGCCGCGAACTTATTCCACAGCACGATGAAACAAGCCATAAACAAACGCCGCCAAATCCCCCTGTCCATGCCAGACCCGGACCCGGCGGCCTGCTCGCTGGACATGCGCATGGCCGTTTGCCGCAAAGTCCCTCTTTTTGCCGATCTCGACGACGGGCAACTGGCGCAGGTCAACCGGCATTGCCAGGCCCAGAACTTCGCGGCCGGGGAGCCCGTCTACCTGGAAGGCGATGCCGCGACGCACATTTACGTGGTGGCGATCGGCGCCGTCAAGACCACGCGGCTGGCGGCCGATGGGCGCCAGTCGCTGATTGACTTGCTCACCCCAGGCGATTTCTTTGGCGCGCTGCCGGCGCTGGGCCAGCAGTTCTACGCCGACAGCGCCACCGCCTTGACGCCGGCCTGCCTGCTGGGCCTGGATGCGCCTGAGTACGACGCCATCCTGCAAGAAATTCCGCAAGTCGCTGTGACCACGCTCAAGGGCGTGGCGCACCGGCTGACGCAGTCGCAGCACGCCATTCACATGCTGGCCGGGGCGCCGCTGGAGCAGCGCCTGGCAGCCTTGCTGCTGGTTCTTGCCGACAAGGTCGGCAAGCCCTGGAACGAGGCCATGCTGCTGGACGTGCCGCTGGCGCGCGAGGACCTGGCCGCCATGGCCGGCGCGGCCACCGAATCGGTCAGCCGCTTGCTCAGCCAGTGGCAGCGCGAGGGCTGGATCGACGCCGGCCGGCGCTGGGTCGCCATCGTCGATGCGGCGCGCTTGGAGCAAGTGCGCGACGGCATGGTTTGAGTCAGCGCCAAAGTCGGCTGCTGTTGATTGACGTTTCTCATGGAGCAATACGGCGGGCCTGCCTACAGTGAAGGCATCCCTCAACCAGACCGTCATACAAGGAAAAAACCATGACCAACACCAACACCCGCACCACCTTGCGCGCCGAGGGTTTTTCCTGCCCGTCCTGCGTGACCAAGATCGAGAAAAGCGTCGGCGCGATGGCGGGCGTGAGCCACGTCAAGGTGCACTTCGCATCGGCGCGCATCGAAGTCGACCACCACCCCGAAACCGTCAGCGCGGACGATCTCATCGCCGCCATCGCCAAGGTGGGCTACACCGCGCGCGCCTCGGCGTTCTGACGCACCACCATGGCCCCCGCGCCGCTCACTCCACGAGCAGCACACCGCCGCGCCCGGCGGCGGTGGCTGCCCTGTCCCGCTTGACCACCTTCGGAGGCCAACCCCATGAACAAGATCAACGCATGGATCAACGGCCGCTGGACGACTCCCGCCTTGTCCGGCCTGCTGATCCTGGCTTCATTCACCGCATCCAAGGGCTACGGCGCTGCCCTGGCGGCCCAGTGGCTGATGGTCGCCGCCGCCCTCGTCGCCGGCGCGCCCATCGTGCGCAACGCCGTACGTGCGCTGGCCGTGCGCCACATCAGCATCGACCTGTTGGTGAGCATCGCCGCCGTCGGCGCGCTGATCATTGGTGAGTATTGGGAGGCGGCGGCCGTCACCTTCCTGTTTGCCATTGGCCACGCGCTGGAATCGGCCACCTTAAACAAGACCCGCGCGGCGCTGGCCGAGCTGATCGCCGTGGCGCCGGACACGGCCATCGTGATGCGCAAGGGCGAGCAGGTGGAAATCCCCGCCGCCAGCGTCGCCATGGGCGAGGTGGTGCTGGTCAAGAACGGCGCCAAGGTGCCGGTCGATGGCGAGGTGATCGCCGGTACCGGCGCGCTCGACGAGGCGTCGATCACCGGCGAATCGATCCCGGTGGAAAAGTCCAAGGGCGACCATGTCTTCGCCGGCACCATCTCGCGCGGCGGCTTTCTGCAGGTGCTGGCCACCGGCATCGGCGCCGACACCACGCTGGCGCGCATCATTCACCGCGTGGAAGACGCGCAGGACGCCAAGGCGCGCACGCAGAAATTCATGGACCGGTTTTCGTCCTGGTACACCCCCGCCGTCGTCGTGCTGGCGCTGCTGGCCGGCCTCATCAGCGGCAGCGTGGTGCTGGGCCTGACCCTGCTGGTGGTGGCCTGCCCGGGGGCGCTGGTGATCTCCATTCCCGTGTCCATCGTCGCCGGCATCGGCCGCTCGGCACGCGACGGCATCCTGATCAAGGGCGGCGAGTTCCTGGAGACCGCGGCCAAGATCGACGTCGTGGCCGTGGACAAGACCGGCACGCTGACCAAGGGCCGCCCGCAGCTCACCGATGTCGTGGCGCTGGCGCCGGGCGTGGACAAGAACCAGGTGCTCGCCTGGGCGGCGCGCGCCGAGGCCGGCTCCGAGCACCCGCTGGCGCGTCCCATCCTGGAAGCGGCGGAGCAAGCAGGCATCGCGGTGGCCGAGCTGCCCGAGCACATCGAGCCCGTGATCGGCAAGGGCATCACCGCCCGCGTCGAGGGCAAGCGGGTGCTGATCGGCAACCTGGCCTTGCTGGAGCAGTTTGGCGTCGCCGATACGGTGGGCGCAGACCGCCAGGCGCATCAACTGGCCACCCAGGGGCGCACGCCCATGATCGTTGCCGTGGACGACCAGGTGCTGGGCGTGATCGCCGTGGCCGACGAGATCCGGCGCGACGCCGCAGCCATGGTGGCCGCGCTGCACAAGGCGGGCGTGAAGAAGGTCGTCATGCTCACCGGCGACGTGAAGCCGGTGGCCGATGCCGTTGCCGCCGCCACCGGCATCGACGAGGTGCACGCCGGGCTGCTGCCCGAGGACAAGCTCGACATCGTCGCCCGCCTGCAGCGGGCCGGCCACGTCGTCGCGATGGTTGGCGACGGCGTCAACGACGCGCCGGCGCTGGCCACCGCCGACGTCGGCGTGGCCATGGGCGCAGCCGGCTCGGCCGTGGCGGTGGAGACCGCCGACATCGCGCTCATGGGCGACGACCTGCTCAAGCTGCCCGAGGCCATCTCGCTGGCGCGGCGCACGCTCTCCAACATCCGCCAGAACATCGTCATCGCTCTAGCGACCGTCGGCCTCCTGCTGACCGGTGTGCTGATGGGTGGGGTGACCATGGCCGCCGGCATGCTGTTCCACGAAGGCTCGGTATTGATCGTGATTGCCAATGCCATGCGGCTGCTGCGGCGCGCGACACCGGCGCACTCAGCGCCCTTGTCGACAGTGGCGAGAGAGTCGGCTCCATCCATTTGAGCGGTGCACATGATCGTTGCCTCGGCCTCTGGCATCTCGGTGCCAGAGGCCTTGTTCCCATCCCAGCCGCTGCACTGCCGCAAGAATCTTGCCGGAACCTGAGTGTTCGATGAATTCAGAAACAAGAAAGGACGAAATTAATGGGCACAAAACCCTCTTGCAGCTTGAGACTGCACGTTATGTTCGAGGGTGTGCAGAATTTTGTGTAAACGGACAATCCACCGCCGGCGTAAGCCGGCCTGTCCGTAAGCGCAATGAACACCAAGAAACACGACGTACCCGAAGAACTGCTGTCTGGCCTGCTGGCCAACT
>NZ_BAABBP010000033.1:0-37647 GCF_039538025.1 Comamonas faecalis | reverse complement strand
GCAAGGAGCTTCACCTCGATGCCTCGCTCTACACATGTCTACAGATTTTGTCGGTCTCGGTTTTCGAGAAAACCCAGATTTCATGCGCCTTGCAGCCCGATGATCTACAGATTGAATCCGCCAACGACGCTAAGCAATTGATTCTGTTTGACTTTTAACCGGACACTACTGTCCCTTGATATGACATTGCACCTTCCCCAAATCCGCATCCCCGCCACCTATATGCGCGGCGGCACCAGCAAGGGCATGTTCTTCCGTTTGCAGGACCTGCCCGAGGCCGCCCGCCAGCCCGGCCTGGCGCGCGACAAATTGTTCCAGCGCGTCATCGGCAGCCCCGACCCCTACGGCGCGCAGATCGACGGCATGGGCGGGGCCACCTCCAGCACCAGCAAGTGCGTCATCCTCTCCAAAAGCGAGCGTCCGGGGCACGACGTGGACTACCTCTACGGCCAGGTGTCCATCGACAAGGACTTCGTCGACTGGAGCGGCAACTGCGGCAACCTCTCCACCGCCGCCGGGGCGTTCGCCATTCATGCGGGTCTGGTCGATGCCGGCCGCATCCCGAGCGACGGCGTCTGCGTGGTGCGCATCTGGCAGGCGAATATCGGCAAGACCATCATTGCCCACGTGCCGATTACCAACGGCCAGGTGCAGGAGACGGGCGACTTCGAGCTCGATGGCGTGACCTTCCCCGCCGCCGAGATCGTGCTGGAGTTCATGGACCCGTCCGACGATGGCGACGAGGGCGGCGCCATGTTCCCGACCGGCAACCTGGTCGACGACCTGGAGGTGCCGGGCATCGGCACCTTCAAGGCCACGATGATCAACGCTGGTATCCCCACCGTGTTCGTCAACGCGTTTGATATCGGCTGCCAGGGCACGGAGCTGCGCGAGGATATCAACGGCGACCCGGCGCAGCTGGCGCGCTTTGAAAAAATCCGCGTCGCCGGCGCGCTGCGCATGGGCCTGATCAAGACACCCGAAGAAGCCGCGACGCGCCAGCACACGCCAAAGATCGCCTTTGTCAGCCCGCCCAAGGCCTACATCGCCTCAAGCGGCAAGGTGATCGAAGCGGCCGATGTCGACCTGCTGGTGCGCGCCCTGTCGATGGGCAAACTGCACCACGCCATGATGGGCACGGCCGCAGTGGCCATCGGCACGGCGGCGGCCATTCCCGGCACGCTGGTGAACCTTGCCGCCGGCGGCGGCGAGCGCCAGGCCGTGCGCTTTGGCCACCCCTCGGGCACGCTGCGGGTGGGCGCCGAGGCAAGACAGGTGGACGGCCAATGGCAGGTCACCAAGGCGGTGATGAGCCGCAGCGCGCGCATCCTGATGCAGGGCTGGGTATGCATCCCCAGTAATTCTTTTTGATCGGAAATCTACTCATGTCCACTCGCAAGCAGCTTAAACAACTCATCGAGGCCCGCAATGGCCTGATCGTCCCCGGCGCATTCAACGCCCTGTCCGCCAGGGTCATTGCCGACCTGGGCTTCAAGGCCATCTACGTCACGGGCGCGGGCGTGACCAATATGTGGTTCGGCATGCCCGACCAGGGCTTCATGGGCTTGGCCGAGATCGCCGACCACACGGCGCGCATCCGCGACGCAGTCGATGTGCCGCTGCTGGTTGATGCCGACACCGGCTTTGGCAATGCGCTCAACGTCTATCACACGGTGCGCACGCTGGAGCGTGCGGGGGCCGACTGCATTCAGCTCGAAGACCAGGTGGCGCCCAAGCGCTGCGGGCATTTCAGCGGCAAGGAGGTGATCTCCACCGAAGAGGCGGTGAGCAAGATCAAGGCCGCGGTCGATGCGCGGCGCGACGACGATCTGCTGATCATGGCGCGCACCGACGCGGCGGCCGTGCACGGCTTCGAGGCCGCCGTCGAGCGCGCGCAGAAGTTTGCCGAAGCCGGCGCCGACATCCTGTTCGTCGAGGCCGTCACCAAGGCCGAAGAAGTGCGCGCGCTGCCGCAGCGCCTGGCCAAACCCCAGCTGATGAACATGGTGATTGGCGGCAGAACGCCCATCTTCAACGCCGAGCAACTGGGCGAGCTGGGATTTGGCATCGTGCTGTACGCCAACGCCGCGCTGCAGGGCGCGGTGGCGGGCATGCAAAAGGCGCTGACCGTGCTGCGCGACGAGAAGGAGGTGCAGGAGGCCAGTGGCCTGGTGACCCCGTTTGCCGAGCGCCAGCGCCTGGTGGGCAAGCCCGCCTGGGATGCGCTGGAGAAGCAATACACCTGAACCTAAATCCGGATTTAGGCTGAATGCTGAACGCGCGCCGGCCGCACAAGCTGTGGTCTGGCGCTGCTGCGTTCAGGCCGTGCCTGTCGTCGCATCTGCCACGGGCTGGCGCGACAGCGCGATGAACGCACGCAGGTAGTCGGTCTCCAGGTCGGCCTCGCGCGCGCCCAGGTGGATCTGCTTTGGGATGCCGCGCGGCCCCAGGCGCACCGGTACCAGATCCATCCGGGCCGCGTATTCCTGCGCCAACCAGCGCGGCAGCGCCGCGACGCCGCGGCCGCTGGCGACCATTTGCAGCATGATGTCCGTGGTCTCTATGGTCTTGTGCCGCCTTGGACGTACGCCGGCGGGCAGCAGAAACTCGTTGTAGATGTCCAGCCGCTCGACCGGCACGGGGTAGGTGATCAGCACCTCGCGCGCCAGGTCGCGCGGGCGGGCGTGATCCGCGCCGGCCAGCGGGTGGCGGGTGCCGACGACCAACACCTGCTCGTAGTCGAACACCGGCTCGAAGTGCAGGCCGGGTTTGTACAGCGGGTCGGGCGTGACCAGCAGGTCGATCTCCCAGGCCAGCAGCGCGCCGATGCCGCCAAACTGAAAGCGCTGCTTGACGTCCACGTCCACGTCGGGCCACGCGGCCAGGTAGGGCGACACCACCTTGAGCAGCCACTGGTAGCAGGGGTGGCATTCCATGCCGATGCGCAGGGCGCCGCGCTCCCCCTGCGCGAACTGGCGCAGCCGCTCCTCGGCCAGGTCGAGCTGCGGCAGCACGCGGCCCGCCACCGCCAGCAAATACTGCCCCGCCTGGGTGAGGCGCAGGCTGCGGCCCTCGCGCAGCCAGACCGCTGTGCCCAACTGCTGCTCCAGCTTTTTCATGCTGTGGCTCAACGCCGACTGGGTGACGCACAGCACGTCGGCAGCCGCGGTCAGCGAGCCCTGTTTTTCGACCTCGGCGACGATTGCCAGATGGATGCGCTCCAGCATGGTGTATGAATAAAATTAATTGATTGGTGAAATAAGACCATTTTACTTCATGTGATGCCTTGCCTACGATGGCTTCCAGTCTCCCATTTCCCATTTTTTGTTTCTTGCAAGGCAGGCCATGGCAACACTTCACAATCTCGGATTCCCCCGCATCGGCGCCCGGCGCGAGCTCAAGTTTGCGCTGGAGTCGTACTGGAAGGGCGAGACCTCGCGCGACGAGCTGAAACAGCTGGGTACGCAGCTGCGCCAGCGGCACTGGGCCGACCAGGCGGCGCTCGACCTGGTGCCCGTGGGCGATTTCTCGTTCTACGATCAGGTGCTGGACATGAGCACCACGTTGGGCAACCTGCCTGGACGCGTGAGCGGTTTCCACGGTGACCCGCTGGACAACTATTTCCGCGTCGCGCGCGGGCGCTCCGGCCTGTTCGACCCGCAGCACGCGCTGTGCTGCGGCGGCGTGGCTGCCGGTGAGATGACCAAGTGGTTCGACACCAACTACCACTACATCGTCCCCGAGTTCACCGCGGCCACCCAGTTCAAGCTGGACGCATCGCGCCTGCTGGAGCAGCTGGCCGAGGCGCAGGAGCAGGGCGGCGTTGGAGAAGGACGGGCCAAGCCGGTCATCATCGGCCCGGTCACCTACCTGGCCATCGGCAAGGCCAAGGACGATTCCGACAAGCTCGCATTGCTGGAGCGCCTGCTGCCCGTCTACGCCGAGCTGCTCGACACCTTGGCCGCCCATGGCGCCGAGTGGGTGCAGATCGACGAGCCGATCCTGGTGACCGAGCTCGACGCCGACTGGCAGCATGCGTTGAACACCGCCTACCACCAGCTGAAAGCCTGCAAGGTCAAGATCCTGTTGGCGACCTATTTCGGTCAGCTGCAGGACAACGCCTACCTTGCCGCCAACCTGCCCGTCGCCGGTCTGCATGTCGACGCGACCAGCGATCAGGCCGGTGTGTTGCCGCTGCTGGGCCTGCTGTCGCCGCACAAGGTGCTGTCGCTGGGTGTAATCAGCGGACGCAACATCTGGAAGACCGACCTGACTGCCACGCTGGACTGGCTCGAACCCATTGCCCAGCGCCTGGGCGAGCGGCTGTGGATCGCGCCCTCGTGCTCGCTGCTGCACGTACCCGTCGACCTGGATAGCGAGCAGAAACTGGACGCCGAGGTCAAGTCTTGGCTGGCGTTTGCGCTGCAAAAGCTGGGTGAGCTGCGCGTGCTGGGCCGCGCGCTGAACGAAGGCCGCGCCACCGTTGCCACCGAGCTGGCCACCAACACCGCTGCGCTTGCCGCGCGCCGCGCCTCGCCGCGCGTGACCAACCCGGCCGTGCAGGCGGCGCTGGCGCGCATCGACGCCAGCCTGGGCCAACGCAAGAGCGCCTACGCCCAGCGCGCGCCCTGGCAGGCAGCCATCTTGAAGCTGCCGCTGTACCCGACGACGACCATCGGCTCCTTCCCGCAGACCGCAGAGATCCGCCACGCGCGCAGCGAATACAGGGCAGGGCGCCTGGATGACGCTGGCTATCAGGCGGCGATGCGTGCCGAGATAGAGCGCAGCGTGCGCGAGCAGGAAAAACTGGGCCTGGATGTGCTGGTGCACGGCGAGGCCGAGCGCAACGACATGGTCGAGTACTTTGGCGAGCAGCTCGAAGGCTATGCCTTCAGCCAGTTCGGCTGGGTGCAGAGCTACGGCTCGCGCTGCGTCAAGCCGCCGATTCTGTTTGGCGACATCAGCCGCCCCAAGGCGATGACCGTGGAATGGATCACCTACGCGCAGTCGCTGACCAAGAAGCCGATGAAGGGCATGCTGACCGGCCCGGTGACCATCCTCAACTGGTCCTTCGTGCGCGACGACCAGCCGCGCTCGATGTCGTGCCGGCAGCTGGCGCTGGCGATCCGCGAAGAAGTGCTCGACCTGGAAAAGGCCGGCGTGAAAATCATCCAGATCGACGAGGCCGCGCTGCGCGAGGGCCTGCCGCTGCGCAAGTCGCAGTGGAAGGAGTACCTGGACTGGGCCGTGGAGAGCTTTCGCATCACCGCCAACGGCGTGCGCGACGAGACGCAGATCCACACCCATATGTGCTATTCGGAGTTCAACGACATCATCGCGTCGATCGCCGGCATGGATGCGGACGTGATCACCATCGAGACCAGCCGCTCGGACATGGAACTGCTGGACGCCTTCGAGAACTTCCAGTACCCCAACGAGATCGGCCCCGGTGTCTACGACATCCATTCGCCCAACATCCCGACGCAGGGGCACATCGTGCAGCTGATGGAAAAGGCCGCCGAGCGCATTCCGGCCGAGCGCCTGTGGGTCAACCCCGATTGCGGGCTGAAGACCCGCCAGTGGGCCGAGGTGATCCCGGCACTGGCACACATGGTCGAGGCGGCCCGCGAACTTCGCGCAGGTGCCGTGAAGCAGCGCGCCGTGGCATGAACGGCGGGCGGCCGGCCGCCCGGGTATGGGCGCGAACGTACACTTCGCTCCATGACGAAACTGGTCCTGGGAATCGAATCTTCGTGCGATGAAACCGGCGTCGCCCTGGTGCGCAGCGGCGCGGGCGGCGCACTGCCCACGCTGCTGGCGCATGCACTGCACAGCCAGGTGCAGATGCACCAGGCCTATGGCGGCGTGGTGCCCGAGCTGGCCAGCCGCGACCACATCCGCCGCGTGCTGCCGCTGTTGCGCCAGGTGCTGACCGAAGCCGACGTGCCGCTGACCGACGTCGACGTGGTGGCCTACACGCGCGGCCCCGGCCTGGCCGGCGCGCTGCTGGTGGGCGCTGGCGTGGCCTGCGCGCTGGGCGCGGCGCTGGCGCGGCCGGTACTGGGCGTGCATCACCTGGAGGGGCATTTGCTCTCGCCGTTCCTGAGCGCCGACGCGCCGCAGTTCCCCTTCGTCGCGCTACTGGTGTCGGGCGGGCATACGCAGCTGATGCGCGTGGACGGCGTGGGCCGCTACGAGCTGCTGGGCGAGACCATCGACGACGCCGCCGGCGAGGCCTTCGACAAGACCGCCAAGCTGCTGGGCCTGGGCTACCCCGGGGGCCCGGCGCTGGCGCGGCTGGCCGAGTACGGCGACCCCGAGGCCTTCAAGCTGCCGCGCCCGCTGCTGCACAGCCCCAATCTGGATTTCTCGTTCGCCGGCCTCAAGACCGCGGTGCTCACCCAGGCGCGCAAACTGGAGAGCGCGGTGTGCGAGCTGCCGCGCGCCGACCTGGCCGCCAGCACCCAGGCGGCCATCGTCGAGGTGCTGCTCAAGAAATCGCTCAAGGCCTTGCAGGCCACCGGCCTCAAGCGCCTGGTGGTCGCCGGCGGCGTGGGCGCCAACCAGCAGCTGCGCATCCAGCTCAATGCCGCCTGCCAGGCGCGCGGCGTGCGCGTGCACTACCCCGAGCTGGAGCTGTGCACCGACAACGGCGCGATGATTGCAATGGCCGCCGCCATGCGCCTGCAGGCGGGCGTGCAGCAGCCGCGCAGCGACTACGCCTTCGACGTGCGCCCGCGCTGGCCGCTGGACGCCATCGATGCTTGATGGGTGCGCCCTGGCGCCGCACCGGCGTGGTGGGCGCAATACGGTCGATCTGCGTCTTCATCAGCCCGGCCGCGCGGCTGCTTCGCCATCTGCCTTTGCGCGTGCACTGCGCGTGTCGGCTTGCCATCGGCGCTGCAGCCGCAGCGCGACGTGCACCAGCGCGATGAGCACCGGCACCTCCACCAACGGGCCGATCACCGTGGTGAAGGCCACCGGCGAGGCCAGGCCGAAGGAGGCGATCGCCACGGCAATGGCCAGCTCGAAGTTGTTGCCCGCGGCGGTGAAGGCAATCGCCGTGGTGCGCGGGTAGTCGGCCTGGATCAGCCGGCCCATGGCAAAGCTGATCAGGAACTGGATCACGAAGTACAGCGTCAGCGGCACCGCGATCCTGAGCGCGTCCAGCGGCAGGCGCACCACGTCTGCGCCCTTGAGGCTGAACATGGCGACGATGGTCAGCAGCAGCGCCACCAGCGTGATGGGGCTGATGCGCGGAACGAACACCTGCTCGTACCAGTCCTGGCCCTTGCGCGCGATCAGCGTGCGCCGCGTCAGATAGCCGGCCAGGAACGGAATGCCCAGGTAGACCAGTACCGCTTCGGTGATGGCCCAGAAACCCACGTCGACCACGCTGCCCTGCAGGCCGAACAGCGGCGGCAGCACCGACAGGAAAAACCAGGCGTAGGCCGGGAAGAACAGGATCTGGAAGATCGAGTTGAAAGCCACCAGCCCGGCGACGTACTGGTTGTCGCCGCGCGCCAGCTGGTTCCACACCAGCACCATGGCAATGCAGCGCGCCAACCCGATCAGGATCAGCCCGGTCATGTACTGCGGCTGGTCGCGCAGAAAGAGCACCGCCAGCGCAAACATCAGCACCGGCCCGACCACCCAGTTCTGCACCAGCGACAGCAGCAGCACGCGCTTGTCGGCAAAGACCTCGTGCAGAGCCTCGTAGCGCACCTTGGCCAGCGGCGGGTACATCATCAGGATCAAGCCGATGGCGATCGGGACGTTGGTCGTGCCGATCGACAGCGCATGCAGTGCGTCGGGCAGGCCCTTGAACCAGGTACCCAGGGCCACGCCCAGCGCCATGGCGGCAAAGATCCAGGCGGTGAGCCAGCGGTCGAGAAAGGAGAGGCGGGAAGGGCGTTGGGACATGGGATCAGCGGGCGCAGCCGCATGGCGGGCAGACATCGCACACGCCGCCCTGGCAGCAGTGCTCGGTCAGGTAGCCGAGCAGCCCGCTCATGCGGGCAAAGTCGGCGCGGTAAATCAGGTTGCGTCCCTGTTGTTCGACAGAAACGAGGCTGGCATGGGCCAGCTCCTTGAGGTGAAACGACAGGGCATTGCGAGCCACGCCGAGCTGATCGGCGAGCACGCTGGGCGTCAATCCCTCAATGCCCGCGACGACCAGCGCGCGGAACACACGCAGACGCTGGAGGTGGGCCAGGGCGGCAAGCGCGGAAACTGCGTGGGTTTCATCCATGTGTTGATGATACAACGATTATTGAATTATTTGCAGGCGACCAGAAACCTTTGAGTCACCCATCAGGCGTGGCGCCCAGCCCCATCTCGACCAGGGCACCATCGCGGTCACTGCATCGAATGCAGGCCGATCATGTTGGCCTCGGTGTCGGACACGAGCGCGATGAAGCCGTACTGGCCGATGGAGGACTTGGGCTTGTGCACCTGGCCGCCGGCGCCCGCCACGCGACCTTGCTCCGCTGCGCAGTCGTCGCAGGCAAAGTACACCAGCGTGCCGCCACCGCCGGACGGGGCGCCCGCCATCTTGACCAGCATGCCGCCGCTGCCGCCGGCTTCCATGTCATTCGGAAACGACAGCATCTGCATGGCCGAGCTGTCGCCCGCGAGCGCGGCCATGGGCTCCAGTCGGCACTGGAACACGGTTTCGTAGAACCGGCGCGCACGCGCCAGATCCTGCACGTAGATCTCGAACCAGACGACGGGATTGGATTTCATGGAAATCTCCAGGTGGAATGGAAGTGGGCGGTCTCTTTTGCACTGCGGTCGTGCCAGAGGCAGATGGTGTTCCGGGCAGGTGTCGCCATGGAGCTTCTCCTGGGCCTAGCCCGGGATGACTGGCTCCACCAGCGCCGCCAACTGGACGAGGGACTCCTGCCAGCCCAGGTAGCACATCTCCAGCGGGATGGCGGGCGGAATGCCGGCCTGGGTGATGTGCAGCTCGGTGCCGCAGACCACCGGCGCGAGCCGGATGGTGACCTCCAGCACACCCGGCAGGTTCGGATCGTCGAAGCGGTCGGTGTAGCGGATCAGCGCGTTCGGGATCAGCTCCAGGTACTCGCCGCCGAACGCGTGCGCCTGGCCGGTGCCGAAGTTGTGGAACGACATGCGAAAGCGGCCACCGACGCGCGCCTCGAACTGATGAATCTTGCAGGTGAAGCCGTGCGGCGGCAGCCACTTGGCCAGCGCGTCGGCTTCGACGAAGGCGCGGTAGACACATTTTTTGTGTAACGCTTGATGGATTCTTCTGAGCTCATGCAACCGGTGCGGGCGCGGTGGTGATCGTCATCGGCAGCGGTTGCCTGGCCTTCGCGCAGCGCGAGGCAGACTGTTTCGCACCACTTTCCTTGGTGCGACGCGTTGGCCCAGCAGCTCGTGGCGCGCCTGCCGCGCAGGGTTGGAAACGGTTTTGATGGCGTGGGCGCCGCGATTGCGGTTACAACCACGCCATGCAGGGAGAAACCGAAATCGACGCTGCCGAGGCGCGCGCCTGGGTGCGGGCGGCGCAGCGGCTGGTGGTGTTCAGCGGCGCTGGCATGAGCGCCGAATCGGGCGTGCCGACCTTTCGCGGCGCGCAGACCGGGTTGTGGGCGCGCTTTCGGCCCGAGGAACTGGCGACCGAGGACGCCTTTCGCGCCCACCCCGGGCGCGTGTGGGACTGGTACTCCGAGCGCCGCGCGCAGGTGGCGCGCGTCGAACCCAATGCCGGGCACCGGGCGGTGGCCGAGTTCCAGCGCCGACACCCTGGGCGCCTGACGGTGGTGACGCAGAACGTCGATGGCCTGCACCAGCGCGCCGGCAGCACTGACGTGCTGGCGCTGCACGGCAATCTGTTTGAAAACCGCTGGCTCGACCCGTGCCCGCTGGCCGGTCGCGGAGCGTCCGGCTGTGCGGCCGCGCGGGCCGAGCCCGGCCGTCCGCCGCGCTGCGCGCAATGCGGCAACGCGCTGCGGCCGGCCGTGGTGTGGTTTGGCGAGATGCTGCCCGAGCATGCCCTGGCGCGCGCCGAGCAGGCCGCCGCGGCGTGCGATCTGATGCTCGTCGTCGGCACCTCGGGCCAGGTCTGGCCAGCCGCCGGGCTGGTGCATGCGGCGCGTGCAGCCGGCGCGCAGGTGGTGGTGGTCAACTCCGCGCCGAGCGAGCTGGACAGCGTGGCGCAAATGGTGTTGTGCGGTACGTCGGCCCGGCTTTTGCCGCGCCTGCTTGGTGCTTGAACCTAAACCCGGCAGTTGACCGCCGTGAACTTCGACAATGCCTTGTGAGCCTTGGCTTTTTTGGCTTCGATGGGGTTCACCTGTCAGGTGACAGCGCTATCTATTCAATAGTCCAACCCACCGCCACTGGCGTGGCGTCCAGGTTGTTGGAATGGGCTGGGTCGGCGCGGGTTGTTGCGCTGCAGCATCCACGATTCCGGTTCACAATGGCGGCTTCGTTTTGCACGACGCTTGCCCGATGGATCCCGTCTTTCATCCGCGCCAGCGGCCGGCCCAGGGCCGCCGCTGGCTTGTTTTGCTGCTGCCTGCGCTGTGCCTGCCGGTGCTGCTGGCCGGCTGCGCGCGCCTGCCCGAGGCCATGCCGGGGCTGGAGCGCGCGGTTGCCTTCACGCCCGACGACTTTGACAGTGCCGGCATGCACACCCGTCTGGTCGACGCGTCGCAGGAGCAGACCTGCGAGGCCGCGCGCCGCGCGCTGCTCAGCCAGGGCTACCAGCTGCACCAGACGGACAGGAACCAGGTGGCGGGGCGCAAGTTCTACCAGCCGCACACCGACGTTCACTACGAGGTGGAAATGCGCGTGGTCTGCGCACCGGACAACCCGGACGACACGCGCGCTTCGGTCTACGCCAGCGCGCTGCAGGATCGCTATGTGATCAAGAAGATCAACAACTCCGCGTCGCTGGGCGTGGGCGCCATCGGCTCGCTGTCGCTGCCGGTCACCGCCAGCGACGACACGCTGGTCAAAGTGGGCAGCGAAACCATTTCCGACGCGCGCTATTACGAGCGGTTTTTTGCGCTGTTCTCGCAGTACGTGCATGTGCTGCCCCAGGGCACGGCCAGCGCCCGGCTGACCGCTGCGCGCGCGGCGCGCACGCCCTTGCCCGAGCGCGAGGCGGTGCCGCATGCGGTCTCGGCGCAGCTGCAGCGGGCGCAGCCCGAGCCGTTGCCCGGGGGCGACCTGGCTGCGCAGTCCGAGGGACAGGATGTGGTGTCGGATGATGCCGCCGCATCTGCGCCCGCCGAGTCCACGCAGCCAGTGCAATAGCGCCGCGTTTTTGTGAAAGTGCCGCGCCGCCACCGGCCGTGCAGCGTTGTTCCGTTTTTGTGAGAGCCATGACCATGACCTTGATGAATCGCCGCCAGGCGGGCCGCACGTTGGCGCTTTCGCTGCTGCAGGCCACGGCGCTGGCCACGCTCTCCCACGCCCAGACGGGCGCAGCTGCCGGCGGCGGGCCGATCCGGCTGGCGCTGATCGAGAGTCTGTCGGGCAGCTTTGCCAACACCGGCGAGGCGGTGTTTCGCAACATCGCCTGGGCGGTCGAGCGCGTCAACGCCCGCGGCGGCGTGCGGCTGGCGCAGGGTGGGGCGCGTAACTTGATGCTGTCGCGCTACGACAGCAAGGGCCAGAACGAGGAGGCGCTGTCGGCTTTGCGCGCGGCCATCGACGACGGCGCGCGCATCGTGCTGCAGGGCAACTCGTCGGCCACGGCGGCGGCGCTGCTCGACGCCATCAACAAGCACAACCAGCGCGAGCCGGGCCGGCAGGTGCTGTACCTGAACTACTCGGCCGTCGACCCGGCGCTGACCAACGAGCGGTGCAGCTTCTGGCACTTTCGCTTCGACGCGCATGCTGACATGCGCATGACCGCTTTGATGGACGTGGTGCGCGAGGACGGCCAGCTCCAAAGCGTCTACCTGATAGGCCAGGACTACAGCTTCGGCCAGGCCGTGCTGCGCGAGGCGCGGCGCCAGCTTGGCGTGCTGCGCCCGGACGTGGCCATCGCCGGAGAGGAACTGCACGCGGTGGGTCGCATCAAGGACTTTGCCCCCTATGCGGTCAAGATCAAGGCCAGCGGTGCGCAGGCGGTCATCACCGGCAACTGGGGCAACGACTTGACGCTGCTGGTCAAGGCCGCGCGCGAGGTAGGTTACGACGGCATGTTCTACACCTTCTACGGCAACGCGCTGGGCGCGCCCGCGGCGCTGGGAGAGGCCGGCGTGGGCAAGGTGGTGGCCGTGGCCGACTGGCTGCCCAACCTGCCCACCGAGGGCAGCCGCCAGTTTTACGAGGCGTTTCGCCAGCGCTTTCCCAGCCCGCAGGACGACTATGTCCACATGCGCATGCAGCTGCTGGTCGAAGCGCTGGCGCAGGCGCTGGAGCGCGCGGGCAGCCTGCAGGCAGCAGACGTTGCGCGGGCGCTTGAGGGCGTGCGTGTCAGCCTGTACGGCCAAAGCGGCTGGATGCGCGCCGAGGATCATCAGTTCCAGCAGGAGCTGGTCGTCGGCGTGATGGACCGCCTGGGCGCGCCGGGCGTCGCGTTCGACGTGGAAGGCTCGGGCTACGGCTTTCGCGTGCTGCGCCGCATTGCGCCCGAGCAGGCGCAAATGCCCACCAGCTGCCGCATGCAGCGGCCCTGAGGCGTGCTGCTCCTATGCCGTAGCACGCGCCTTGACGGGCGCGCGCGTGGCCAGCCAGCACAGGATGGCGCCGCCGCACACCATGGCCGCGCCCTGCCAGAAGGCCGGCGACAGCGGCGTGCGCAGCAGCAGCATGGCCAGCGCCGCAGAAAACACCGGGATGAAGTAGGAGGCGCCGGCCAGGATGGTGACGTTGCCGTGCAGAATGCCCACATTCCACGCCGCGTAGCCAAAGCCCATGGCCGCGGCGGCCAGCATCAGTGAGACGATGGCCTGTAGGCTGAACGTCATCGCGCCGCCGCCCTCCAGCAGGTATTTGGCCCACAGCGCCACCGACACCAGCATGAAGAACAGCGTCACCCCGTTCTTGCCATTGGCAATGCGCGTGGTGACCGCGCAGTAGGCCGCCCAGATCAGCGCGCCGGCAAAGGCCAGGCCGTAGCTGAGCGGGTTGTCCTGCACGTTGGCAAGCATGCCGGGCAGGTTCAAGCCTTGCTCGCCGCCCAGCACCCAGCCGATGCCGATGATGGACAGCACAAAGCCCGGGACGATGAGCCAGTTGGCCCGCTGCCGGTTGAACACGATGGCCGCGACGATGGTGAACGTGGGCCACAGGTAGTTGACCATGCCCACCTCGATGGCCTGGCGGCTGGTGTGGGCGTAGCCAATCGACAGTGCCAGGCACAGCTCGTAGGCGACGAACAGCAGGCTGCCCCAGAACAGGTAGCGCCGGGGGAATTCGCCGGGCCGCACCCAGCCCACGCTCAGCAGCAGGAACAGCGAGGCCACGCTGTACATCATGGCCGCGCCGCCCGTGGGCCCGAGCTGGTCGCTGACGTTGCGGATCAGGCCGACGATGGCGCTCCACAAAAAGATGGCGACCAGCCCGATCAGGGTGGCCTGTTTGCGGTTTTTCATGGGTGGGTCAGTTCATGCGGAGCAGCGCGCGATCATGCCTGCTGTGCGTCGATCCAGATGGTCTTGATTCAAGACCACGGCAGCACCAGCCCGACCACGCCGATGGCCTCGTGCACCACCAGCGCCAGCGCGCCGTGCCCTGTGGGCCGCCGTGTGGTCGTAGGCCTTGTCGATCAGCTCGGCGTGCCAGCGGATGGTGTGGATGGCCTCGGGCAGGTCGGTGCTTGCGCTGGGCAGGCGCCAGGCGGCTCCCGCGTCCGTCTTCGAATGCCGCCTTGGGTAGCCCGACTTGAGCAGCGTGCCCAGCGACACCTTTTTGTCTGCCGATGCCGCGGGCATGTTGGCAATCGAGAAGCTGTCGCCATAGACCCTCTTGATCACGCGGTCTGCCTCGCTGGCGCGGTCCTTGCTCACCAGCCAGCGCGCCGACTCGGGCGTACCCAGGCGCACCAGCAGCAGTGGCAGGCCCAGCAGCGCGGGGCTGGCCAGCGCCCAGTGCCAAGCCTTGGGGCCGGCCATTGCCATGATGGCGTTGCCGGCGATGTAGGCCAGTGCCGCGCCGGCAAACCACAGAATCGTCAGCATCGCCAGTCGGGGGCCGCGGTGCTTGTTGGGAAGAAGCTCCACCAGCAGTGCGCTGGCCACCGGGTATTCAATGCCCACGCCGATGCCGATCAGAAAGCGCAGCAGAAAAATGGCGGTGCCGGACTCCACTCACAGATGCGCCAGCGAGCAGACGCTGAACAGTAGCGGTGGCTCGAAATACATGGTGCAGGGCGGCGTGCCATGGAATAAGCCCCGCTGGTCTTGCGGCCAGCGGGGCTTGGGTGGGTTGGGGTGGGTAGGTCAGACCATGTCGGCCGACAGCCCCGCGGTCTGGCTGAAGCCGCCGTCCACATAGGACACCTCGGCCGTGACGCCGCTGGCCAGGTCGCTGAACAGGAAGGCGGCCACGTTGCCCACGTCCTCGATCGTCACGTTGCGGCGCAGCGGCGCGGCGTCGGCCACGCGGCCCAGCAGCTTGCCGAAGTCCTTGATGCCGCTGGCGGCCAGCGTCTTGATCGGGCCTGCGCTGATGCCGTTGGCGCGGATGCAGCGCCCGTCCTCGGTGCGTCCCAGGGCTTCCGCCAGGTAGCGCACAGACGCCTCAAGCGACGCCTTGGCCAGGCCCATGGTGTTGTAGTTGGGAATGGAGCGCAGTGCGCCCAGGTAGGTCAGCGTCAGCAGCGACGACTTGTCGTTCAGATAGGGCAGGGCGGCCTTGGCCATGGCCGGGAAGCTGTAGGCGCTGATGTCGTGCGCAATGCGGAAGTTCTCGCGCGACAGGCCGTCCAGGAAGTTGCCGGCGATCGCCTCGCGCGGCGCAAAGCCGATGCTGTGCAGAAAGCCGTCGAACGTGCCCCAGGCGGCGCCCAGGTCGGCAAACATTTGCGCGATCTGCGCGTCGTCGGCCACGTCGCAGTCAAAGACCAGTTTGGAGCCGAATTCGGCGGCAAACTCGGTGATGCGGCCCTTGAAGCGCTCGCCCACGTAGCTGAAGGCCAGCTCCGCGCCCTGTTCATGGCAGGCCTTGGCCACGCCGTAGGCGATGGAGCGGTTGGACAGCACGCCGGTGATGAGCAGCTTTTTGCCTGCAAGAAAACCCATTGTTCTTCTCCTGTGAAGTGGTCGGTCAGTAGCTGACAATTGTCGCATGCGCACCTGCCTGATCTCTTTGCTTGCGGCCGCCGCCATGGCCGCTCCAGCGGCCTGGGCCGCGCACGCGTATGCGATGTGGGGCGCGCCGGCGTTGCCTGCCGGATTTGAGCATTTGCCCTACGTCAACCCGGATGCGCCCAAGGGCGGCGAGCTGCGGCTGGTCAGCAATTTGCGCGCCTCCACCTTTGACAAATACAACCCCTTCACCATCCGCGGAAACGCGCCGGCGTATTTGTCGGCGCTGATGTTCGACACGCTGCTCACCGGCTCGATGGACGAGACGGCCACGGGCTACGGCCTGCTGGCCGAGGATGTGAGTGTGGCGGCCGACGGGCTGTCGGCCACCTTCAGGCTGCGGGCTGCGGCGCGCTTTCACGACGGCAAGCCGGTGCTGGCGCAGGATGTGAAGCACAGCTACGACACGCTGGTCGGGCCGTATACCTCGCCCGGCTACAAGACCATGTTGTATGAGGTAGCCGGCGTGGACGTGGTGGACGAGCGCACGGTGCGCTTTCGCTTCAACGCGCCGAACCGCGAGCTGCCGCTGACGGTGGGCGGCCTGCCCATCTTCAGCCGCGACTGGGGGCGGGGCGAGGATGGCCAGCCCAAGCCGTTTGACCAGGTGGTGATGGACATCCCCATTGGCAGCGGGCCGTACAAGATAGGCCCGGTCAACTTTGGCAAGGACATTACCTATGTGCGCGACCCGCAGTACTGGGCGCGTGATTTGCCGGTGCGCCGGGGCACGGCCAATTTCGACCGGGTGCAGGTCAAGATTTACCAGGACAACACGGCGCGGCTGGAGGCGCTCAAGGCCGGCGAGTTCGACCTGATGCGCTTTTTCAGCGCCGGTGACTGGGCGCGGCGCGTCAACGGCAAGCGATTCGACTCGGGCGAACTGGTCAAGGGCGAGTTCGCCAACAAGCTGCCCACGGGCTTTCAGAGTTATGTGCTCAACACCCGCCGCCCGCTGCTGCAGGACAGGCGTGTGCGCAAGGCGCTGGGGCTGGCGTTCGACTTCGAGTGGATGGACCGTCAGCTGTTCTACGGCGCCTACCAGCGCGTGCATGGCCTGTTTGGCAACACGGCGTGCGAGACGCATGGCACGCCTACGCCGGCCGAGCTGGCATTGCTGGAACCCTGGCGCAAGGACTTGCCCGCCAGCGTCTTTGGCCCCATGGCCGAGCCGGTGAAAACGCCCGACGCCATGGCGCTGCGCGAGCACCTGCGCCAGGCACAGGCATTGCTGCGCGAGGCGGGCTGGACCGTGCAGGACGGTGTGCTGCGCAACGCCCGGGGCGAGCCCTTTGTGCTCGAATATATGGACAGCAGCGAGGGCGGCCAGCGCACGATTGCCTCGTGGCAGCACAACCTGGCCAAGCTGGGCGTCACGCTCAACTTCCGCTCGGTGGACTTTGCGCTGTACCAGCAGCGGCTGCAGAAGTTCGACTTCGACATCACCACGCTGGCCTTCCAGGGAACGAACAATCCGGGCCAGGAATACGCCGACCTGTTTGGCAGCGCAGCGGCCGACCAGGAGGATTCGGGCAACTTCGCCGGCGTGCGCAACCCGGCGGTCGACGCGGCGATCCGCGCAATGGTGTCGGCGCAGACGCTCACGCAGATGCTGCCCGCCTGTCACGCGCTGGACCGCATCATCGCGCATGAGCATTACCTGATCCCGCAGTGGTACGCGCCCACGCACCGCATGGTGTACGACGATTGGCGCCTGCAGCGTCCACCGGTGGTGCCGCCATATTCGCCCGGCGAGATGTGGGTCATCGACACCTGGTGGGCGCGCCCGCCGGGCCACTGATTCCATTTCCATATCAACCGATTACTTTGTCGGTTTCGCTTGTCGTGCTACAGCACTGTCTGCGCTTCACCTTCGCGTACTCGATCGATATAGAAATGGAATGACACGGATTGTCCGCCGGCCGGTCAATTGCCGGGATTGGCTGGTTGGCGCAGCGCTGTTGCGGCCATTGCATGCCATGGCCGCCACTACGATGGCGCCATGCCTTCTTTCCTGATCTGGTCGCGCCGCCGCCGTGCAGCAGCGGTGCTTGCATGCGCTGTGGCACTGGCCTTGCCCGGCTGTGCCCGTTATTACTACGGCGATGCTGCGCAGTTGCTGGAGCGCGCCGATTTGCTGCAAGCCAGTGCATCGGCGGTGGACGCCTTGCTGGCAGGCGGGCCGCTGGCGCCGGGGGCGCTGGTGCGCGTGCTGCCGCCGCGTCCGCTGGGGCTGCAAGATGATGCGGATGCACCGCTGTTGGGCCAGGTGCTGGCGCAGCAGTTGGCCGCACGGCTGGTGCAGCGCAGACTGCGGGTGCAGGAGGCGATCGCTGCGCCAGACGGCCGCCAGGCGCCGGTGGCAGCGATATTGGCTGGCAGCTATGTGCGGGCCGAACGCCAGGTGTTTGTGCAGCTTCGCCTGCTCTCGGCAGATAGTGGTGAGGTACTGGCGGCGCATGGCGATGTGCTGGCGCTGGATGCGGACGTCCGGGCGCTGCTGCAGCGTTGAAAACCGCGCTCCAGGGCGGGGCTGCGCTTCGCGTGCGTTCAGTGCAGCGTCAGCGCCCCCGCGCTCTTGCCCTTGCCGGCGCGGGCCGGCGGGTTGCACAGGCCGCAGGTGTAGTGGCGGTTCTCGTACAGATCGGAGACGAACATGCCGTGGCATTGCGAGCACTCGGTGCGCGTGAGCATGCCGGCGTCGACGAACTTGACCAGGCGCCAGGCACGGGTGAACGACAGCAGTGGGTCGATTTCTGCGGCCTGCACCTGCTCGTTGTACAGGCGAAAGGCGCGCGTGAGCAGTTCGACCGCGTCCTGGTCGACGCCCTTGGACAGGTATTCGTAGATGTTGAGGAACAGCGAGCTGTGGATGTTCTCCTGCCAGGTCAAAAACCAGTCGGTGGAGAACGGCAGCTGTCCCTTGGAGGGTGACCTGCCGGCCACTTCCTTGTACAGGCGGATCAGGCGCTCGTAGGACAGCGATGTCTCCGACTCGAGCACCTGCATGCGCGCGCCCATGCGGATCAGCATCGCGGCGCGCTCGATCTGCCTGGACTCGTCGAGCACGCTCTTGGCGGGCTTGGCGCTGCGGCTGGCGGGCTTGTCGGCGGTGGTGGTCGTTGCGGTGGCGGTCATGGGCGGCTTTCTGAATGTGCGGCGGGTCGGGCGGCAGGCGGGTTTACAGCACTTCGCTGATGCGGCTGGCCATCAGGATGTTGGCGTGAAGCGTGTTGGTTGCTTCGCTCGCCTTGCGCGGCGTGTTGTGGCTGGTCAGCAGGCTCCAGACCAGCTCGTCGTCGGCGCGGAAGCTGCACAGCAGCGTGTTGCGCGACGCCAGCTTGAGGATTTGCGCCGAGGACAGCGTGGCCAGGATGTCGGCCGACTCCTCGCTCATGCCCAGGCGGAACACGGCCTCGGCCTTGTCCTGGCGGATCAGGCTCTGCGCCAGCATCAGGTAGGTGAGGTTGGCTTCGCGAATCTCGGCCAGCAGTTGCTCGTTGGTCATGATTTCATCCTTTTCCAGTCGTTGGGAACAGCCGATGGCGTGCTTGCCTTGTGCTGTGATCCGTTGAAATGGATTGTGAAACCGGGCCAATCGGAAATTAAGTCGGCATACCGCTGCGCGTGGCGTCCGTCTATCTGACCGGGTGTGTAGGAGTTTGCCTGACACGCGTGTCGTCCATCATGTGGTGCCTGGCAGTGGCAAACCATGAAAAAACGGGCCGGAGCCCGTTGTTTCAAGCGATGCAGGTGCGCGTGGCGTGTCAGTCGCCGTCGTGCATCTGTGACTGCAGATAGTTGGCCAGCCCCACCTGCTCGACCAGGCCGACCTGCGTCTCCAGGAAGTCGATGTGCTCCTCGGTGTCTTCCAGAAGATCCTGCAGCAGGTCGCGCGAGACGTAGTCGCGCACCGATTCGCAGTGGGCGATGCCCTGCTTGAGCGTGGCTTGCGCGTTGTGCTCCATGCGCAGGTCGCATTGCAGAATCTCGGGCAAGTCCTCGCCGATCTGCAGCTTGGCCAGATCTTGCAGGTTGGGCAGGCCGTCGAGCATCAGGATGCGATCCATCAGCCGGTCGGCGTGCTTCATCTCGCCGATCGACTCCTTGTATTCGCGCTTGGCCAGGCGCTCGAAACCCCAGTGCTTGAGGATGCGGTAGTGCATGAAGTACTGGTTGATCGCCGTCAGTTCGCATTTGAGTTGGGCCTGCAGGTGTGCGATGACCTGGGTGTCGCCTTGCATGGTGTTGTCCTTTCGTGGGTATGGGAGGATTGTCCCGACAGATTCCGCCGATATCAAGCCGGTCAGAGATTGATGATAGACAAATGCTATCAATGTAATTTTGCTAATCAATTGGATTTATCAATCGAGAGCACCTAAACTAAAGCCTGTCTCTGTTCATCAACCCCAACCAAGAGGAAGCGACCATGTCCGTACTCAACACCACCATCAAGCCCTTCAAAGCACAAGCCTTCAAGCAGGGCAAGTTCATCGAAGTCACCGAAAAAGACGTGCTGGGCAAGTGGGCCGTGTTCTTCTTCTACCCCGCCGACTTCACCTTCGTGTGCCCGACCGAACTGGGCGACGTGGCCGACCATTACGCCGAGCTGCAAAAGCTGGGCGTCGAGGTGTACTCGGTCTCGACCGACACGCACTTCGTGCACAAGGCCTGGCACGACACGTCCGACACCATCCGCAAGATCGAATACACCATGCTGGGTGACCCGACCTGGCAGATCAGCCAGAACTTCGACTGCCTGCGCGAAGGCCAGGGCCTGGCTGACCGTGCGACCTTCATCGTCGACCCCGATGGCGTGATCCAGGCCATGGAAATCACCGCAGAAGGCATTGGCCGCAACGCCGCCGACCTGCTGCGCAAGGTCAAGGCCGCCCAGTACGTGCGCAACCACCCCGGCGAGGTCTGCCCCGCCAAGTGGGAAGAGGGCGCCAAGACGCTGGCTCCTTCGCTGGATCTGGTCGGCAAGATCTAAACCAGCACGCAGCGCAGCTCCAACAGGGCCGCGCTTGCCAGGGCGCCACGGGCGCCCGCTGAACAAGACGCCCGGGCCTGTGGCGCCCGGGCTTTTTTTACCCATCAACCGATTGAACCCAGGAGGATCGTGATGCTCGACACCACCATGCAAACCCAACTCAAGGCCTATCTGGAGCGCCTGCAGCGCCCTGTGGAACTGGTGGCCACGCTCGATGGCAGCGCCACGGCGGGTGAGCTGCGCGAGCTGCTGCATGAGATCCAGGGGCTGTCGGACAAGATCACGGTGCGCGAGGACGACACGCTGGACGTGCGCAAGCCTTCATTCCTCATCACCAACCCCGGCGCCGACATCGGCGTGCGCTTTGCCGGCGTGCCGCTGGGCCATGAATTCACGTCGCTGGTGCTGGCGCTGCTGCAGGTGGGTGGCCACCCCTCCAAAGAGGCGCAGGATCTGCTCGACCAGGTCAAGAATCTGCAGGGCAGCTTTCACTTCGAGACCTATTACTCGCTGTCCTGCCACAACTGCCCGGACGTAGTGCAGGCGCTCAATCTGATGAGCGTGCTCAACCCCGGCATTACGCATACCGCCATCGATGGCGCGCTGTTTCAGGACGAGGTCAAGAGCCGCGAGATCATGGGCGTGCCCACGGTGTTCCTCAACGGCGAGGTGTTTGGCCAGGGCCGCATGGAGCTGGCCGAGATCGTCGGCAAGATCGACAAGGGCGCTGCCGCGCGCGATGCTGCCAAGCTCAACGACAAGGCGGCGTTCGACGTGCTCATCGTCGGTGGCGGCCCGGCGGGCGCGGCGGCCGCGGTTTACGCGGCGCGCAAGGGCATTCGCACCGGTATGGCAGCCGAGCGCTTTGGCGGCCAGGTGAACGACACGCTGGACATTGAAAACTACATATCAATCGCCCACACCGAAGGGCCGCAGTTCTCGGCCGCGCTGCTCAACCACGTGCGCCAGTACGAGGTCGACGTGATGAACCTGCAGCAGGCCAAGGCCCTGCGGCCGGCCGCGACCGAAGGTGGATTGATCGAGCTGGAGCTGGAAAACGGCGCCGTGCTCAAGAGCCGCAGCATCATCGTCTCGACCGGGGCGCGCTGGCGCAACATGAATGTTCCGGGCGAGGAGCAGTACCGCACCAAGGGCGTGGCCTACTGCCCGCACTGCGACGGCCCGCTGTACAAGGGCAAGCGCGTGGCGGTGATCGGTGGCGGCAACTCGGGCGTGGAAGCGGCAATCGACCTGGCCGGCGTGGTGGGCCATGTCACCGTGGTCGAGTTCATGCCCGAGCTGAAGGCCGACGCGGTACTGCAAAAGAAGCTGCGCAGCCTGCCCAATGTGGACATCATCCTGAACGCGCAGACCACCGAGGTGCTGGGCGACGGCAGCAAGGTGACCGGCCTGGCCTACAAGGACCGCACCAACGATGAGGCGCGCCAGCTGGAGCTCGAAGGCATCTTCGTGCAGATCGGCCTGCTGCCCAACACCGACTGGATCCGCGAGACGGTCGCGTGCAACCGCTTTGGCGAGATCGAGATCGACGCGCGCGGCCAGACCAGCGTGCCCGGCGTGTTCGCCGCGGGCGACTGCACCACGGTACCGTACAAGCAGATCGTGGTTGCCGCCGGCGCCGGCGCCACGGCCGCGCTCAGCGCGTTCGACCACATCATCCGCACCACGACGCCCGCCTGAACGCGCTGGTGCGCCAAACGAAACGCCCGCAATTGCGGGCGTTTTTCATTGTGAATGGAGCGCGGCCGGCAAAGCGCGTGCGCTTCAGTACTGCAGGCGTTCGGGGCGCACCTCCTGCAGGATGGTGGTGGCGATTTCCTCGATGCTCTTGGTCGTCGTCGACAGCCAGCGGATGCCCGAGCGGCGCATCATGGCCTCGGCGTCGGCGATTTCCTGGCGGCAGTTGATCGGGTCGGCATAGCGCGAACCAGGGCGGCGCTCGTTGCGGATCTGCGACAGGCGCACCGGGTCGATGGTCAGGCCGAAAATCTTCTTGCGAAACGGCACCAGCGCCGGCGGCAGTTGGCGGCGTTCGAAGTCTTCCGGGATCAGCGGGTAGTTGGCCACCTTCAGGCCGCACTGCATCGCAAGGTACAGGCTGGTGGGCGTCTTGCCGCTGCGCGATACGCCCACCAGGATGACGTCTGCGCCGGAGAGGTCTCGGTGGCTCTGGCCGTCGTCGTGATCCAGGCTGTAGTTGATCGCCTCGATGCGATCGGTGTATTCCTTGGAGCGTGTGATGTCGGCAAAACGCCCGACGCGGTGGTGCGACTTGATGCCCAGCTCGTTCTCCAATGGCCGGATGAAGGTGCCGAACATGTCCAGCAGCATGCCTTTGCAGCCTTCCTGGATGATGCGCAGCGCATCCATGTTGACCAGCGTGGTGAAGACGATGGGCTTTCTGCCCTCCAGCTCGGCCGCGTGGTTGATCTGGCGCACCACCTGGTGGGCCTTGTCCTCGGTGTCGATGAAGGGCAGGCGCACATGGCGCGGGCGCATGTCGAATTGCGCCAGGATGGCGTTGCCAAAGGTCTCGGCCGTGATGCCGGTGCTGTCGGAGATATAGAACACCGAACGCGTGTGCTGAGGAATCATGGGTACTGTTGGCTGGTGATTGGACGGCGCGCCGCCCTTGAGTTGCTGCGCGCCTACAATGGCGGCCATTCTATGCACAGCATTTCCCCGTCCACGCTGACAGCCGGCCTACAAGCACAACCATTCGTGCCGGGCTGCCGCATGGACGCAAGGCAGTCGCACCCTGGGCGCGACCAGGCCTTGACACCGGTTTTAACTTCTGGAGTCTTCCCATGTCAGCACGCTTTGAGGCGACCGCCCTGGTCGTTCCGTTTGAAAACCTGAGGATGAGCGACGTCGAGGTCGTCGGCGGCAAGAACGCCAGCCTCGGCGAGATGATCTCGCAACTGCCCCAGGGCGTGCGCGTGCCCACCGGCTTTGCCACCACTGCGCACGCCTTCCGCGAATTCCTGAAGCACGAGGGTCTGGCCGAGCGCATCAGCACCCGCCTGGCCGCGCTGGACGTAGACGACGTGCGCGCGCTGGCCGCCGCTGGCGCCGAGATCCGTGGCTGGCTCGAGAACCAGCCCTTTCCCGCGGACCTTGAAAAAGCCGTGCGCGATGCATTTGCCACGCTGAGCGAGGGCAATGTCCAGGCCAGCTTTGCAGTGCGCAGCTCGGCCACGGCCGAGGATCTGCCCGACGCGTCGTTCGCCGGCCAGCAAGAGACCTTTCTCAACGTCGTCGGCATCGACGACGTGCTGCACAAGATGAAGGAGGTGTTTGCCAGCCTCTACAACGACCGGGCGATTTCCTACCGCGTGCACAAGGGCTTTGCGCATGACGTGGTGGCGTTGTCGGCCGGCGTGCAGCGCATGGTGCGCTCCGACCTGGGAACGGCCGGCGTGATGTTCACCATCGATACCGAGAGCGGCTTCGACCAGGTGGTCTTCATCACCAGCAGCTATGGTCTGGGCGAGACGGTGGTGCAGGGCGCGGTCAACCCCGACGAGTTCTACGTGCACAAGCCCATGCTGCGCGCGGGCAACAAGGCCGTGATCCGGCGCAACCTGGGCAGCAAGCTGGTGCAAATGGTGTTTGCCACGCCCGAGGAAAAAGCTGCGTCGGGCAAGCTGGTCAAGACCACCGACGTTGCCCCTGAGCTGCGCAACCGCTACAGCCTCTCGGACGCCGACGTCGAGCAACTGGCGCATTACGCACTGGTCATCGAGCAGCACTACGGCCGCCCGATGGACATCGAGTGGGGCAAGGACGGCCAGGACGGCCAGCTCTACATCCTGCAGGCACGCCCCGAGACGGTGAAGAGCCAGTCCAAGGGCCAGTCCGAGCAGCGCTTCAAGCTCAAGGGCCAGGGCCCGGTGCTGGCCGAGGGCCGCGCCATCGGCCAGAGGATCGGCACCGGCCCGGTGCGCCTGGTCTCGGACATTGCCGAGATGGAGAAGGTGCAACCCGGTGATGTGCTGGTAACCGACATGACCGACCCCAACTGGGAGCCGGTGATGAAGCGCGCCAGCGCCATCGTCACCAACCGCGGCGGGCGCACCTGCCACGCGGCCATCATTGCGCGCGAGCTGGGCATCCCGGCCGTGGTTGGCTGTGGCAACGCCACCGACCTGCTCAAGGACGGCACACTGGTGACGGTGAGCTGCGCCGAGGGCGACACCGGCCACATCTACGACGGCCTGCTGGAAACGGAAGTGACCGAGGTGCAGCGCGGCGAGATGCCGCCAATCGCCACCAAGATCATGATGAACGTGGGCAACCCGCAGCTGGCGTTCGACTTTGCCCAGTTGCCGAACGAGGGCGTGGGCCTGGCGCGCCTGGAGTTCATCATCAACAACAACATCGGCGTGCACCCCAAGGCCATCCTGGACTACCCGGCCGTCGACGCCGACCTGAAAAAGGCAGTGGAGAGCGTGGCCCGCGGTCATGCCTCGCCCCGAGCCTTCTACGTGGACAAGGTGGCCGAGGGCGTGGCGACGATTGCCGCCGCTTTCTGGCCCAAGCCGGTCATCGTGCGTCTGTCGGACTTCAAGAGCAACGAGTACCGCAAGCTGATTGGCGGCAGCCGCTACGAGCCCGAGGAAGAGAACCCGATGCTGGGCTTTCGCGGTGCGGCGCGCTACATCAGCAATGAGTTTGGCGAGGCCTTCGCGATGGAGTGCGAGGCGCTCAAGCGCGTGCGCGACGAAATGGGGCTGACCAACGTGCAGGTCATGGTGCCGTTCGTGCGTACGCTGGGCCAGGCCGAGCGCGTCACCCAGCTGCTGGCCGGCCATGGCCTCAAGCGCGGCGACAACGGCTTGCGCCTGATCATGATGTGCGAGGTGCCGAGCAACGCGGTGCTGGCCGACGAGTTCCTGCAGTTCTTCGACGGCTTCTCGGTCGGCTCCAACGACCTGACCCAGCTAACGCTGGGGTTGGATCGCGATTCGGGCCTGGAACTGCTGGCCGCCGACTTCGACGAGCGCGACCCGGCCGTGCGTGCGCTGCTCAAGCGGGCGATCGAGGCCTGCAAGGCGCAGGGCAAATACATCGGCATCTGCGGCCAGGGGCCCAGCGACCACCCCGACTTTGCCCAGTGGCTGGCCGACGAGGGCATTTCCTCGATCTCGCTGAACCCGGACAGCGTGATCGCCACCTGGCAGCAACTGGCGGGCTGAGCGCGGCAGCGACCCACCCCACACCCACCGCGCGCGCCGGCCAGCGATGGAGCAGCAACACGAGTCGATGCCCGAGCACCGCAGCGTGCCGTTTGCTCCTGACCTGCACGACGCGCGCCACCTGTGGCTCAAGGCCGGGCTGCTGCTCGTGTGGGCGGTGGTGTCGTTCGGACTGACTTATTTCGCACGGGCGCTGCACTGGCGCCTGGGCCCCTGGCCGCTGCATTACTGGATCGCGTCGCAGGGCGCGGTACTGGTGTTCATCGCCATCGTCTGGGTGTATTGCGCGGCGATGAGTTATTTCGAGCGCCAGGACAGCCTGCACCACGGCGGCGCGCAGACGAGTGAAAACGACGATGAAGCGCTCTGACCGGGGAGGCTCGCGCTCCTACGTCATGCGCCTGGCGCGCATCCTGGCGCTGTACGTGGCTGGCGTGCTGGGCTTTCTGGCGCTGATGACCTGGGCCGAGCAGCGCGGACTGTCGCGCCAGTGGATCGGCCCCATCTTCCTGTTCCTGACGGTGATGGTCTACGCGGCCATCGGCGTCTACGGGCGCACCTCGGATGCCGATGAGTACTACGTCGCCGGCCGGCGTATCCCGCCCATCTTCAACGGCATGGCATCCGCGGCCGACTGGATGAGCGCGGCCTCGTTCATCAGCCTGTCGGGCGCGCTGTACCTGCAGGGTTTTTCGGGCACGCACGAGGCGCCCGGCGGCCTGGCCTATTTGCTGGGCTGGACGGGCGGCTTCGTGCTCGTGGCCATGTTGATCGCGCCGCACCTGCGGGCGATGCGGCTGTACACCATTCCAGATTTCTTCCAGGTGCGCTATGGCGGCAGCTGGCCGCGCATCATCGCCGCGCTGTCGGCCGTGCTGTGCTCGTTCACCTATGTGGTCGCTCAGATCTACGGCGTGGGCCTGATCGCTTCGCGCCTGACCGGCGTGCAGTTCGAGATCGGCATCATGCTGGGCCTGGGCGGCGTGCTGCTGTGCTCGTTTCTCGGGGGCATGCGTGCCATCACCTGGACCCAGGTGGCGCAGTACATTGTCATCCTGCTGTCGTTCATGCTGCCGGTTTCGTGGCTGGCCTACAAGCAGTTGGGCAATCCGGTAGCGCCGGTGGTGTTTGGCGTGCAGTTGGACAAGATTGCCGAGAAGGAGGAGCGCTTGCTGGTCTCCAGCGACGAGCGCGAGGTGATTTCCGATTATTTGCAGCGCGCGATGGAGTATGAGCAACGGCTGCGCAATGTCGGCGCGGCGCTGGAGCATGAGCGCGCGGCCGCGCGCGAGCGCATTCAACGGCTGCGCGCGCAGAACGCCGACGTGGGCCTGATCGTCACCGCCAGCCGTGACCTGATGGTAATGCCGCGCGACGAAGCCGCGGCGCGCGAGCAGTGGACGCGCGCGCTGCAGGACAACCTGGAACGCGCGCGCGACCTGGGCGGCCTGCCGCGCCACAGCCAGGCCTTTGTCGGCGATCCCAATGGCACGCCGCAGGAGCAGCGCGATTTCCGGGACGCGCGGCGCAACTTCCTGGCGCTGATGTTCTGCCTGATGGTGGGCACCGCCGGCCTGCCGCACCTGCTCACGCGCTACTACACCGTGCCGACGGTGGCTGGAGCGCGCACCTCGGTCGCCTGGTCGCTGGTATTCATTGCACTGCTGTATTTGAGCGCGCCCGCGATGGCGGCGCTGGTCAAGTACGAGGTGATGAGCCACCTGGTGGGCAGCCGCTACGACCAGTTGCCCACCTGGATGGCGCAGTGGTCGCGCGTCGACACCGCGCTGCTGTCGGTCGAGGACATCAATGGCGACGGCATCGTGCAGTTCGGCGAGATTCGCTTTGGCGTCGACCTGATCATGCTGGCCATGCCGGAGATTGCCGGGCTGCCTTACGTGATCTCGGGCCTGGTGGCCGCCGGCGGGCTGGCCGCGGCGCTGTCGACTGCCGACGGGCTGCTGCTGACCATCAGCAACGCGCTGGTGCGCGACCTGTACTTTCATTCCAAGCGGCGCAAGGCTTCGCCCGAGCAGCGCGTCATCCTGACCAAGTTCACGCTGCTGTCGGTGGCGCTGTCGGCGGCCTTCGTCGCCTCGCTCAAGCCCGCAGAGATCCTGCCCATGGTGTCGGCGTCGTTCTCGATTGCCGCATCGGCTTTTGTGCCGGCAATGGTGCTGGGCATCTTCTGGCGCGGCACGACGCGCCAGGGCGCGGTGGCCGGAATGCTGGCGGGCCTGTCGGTAACGATGTATTACCTGCTGTCGCACGCAGACACGGTGCGCCAGCTGCTGCCCCAGGCCTGGCTGGCCGATGGCCTGTGGTGGGGCATTCAACCTATTTCGGCCGGCGTCTTCGGCGTGCCGGCCGGGGTGGCGGTGACCTGCCTGGTCAGCCTGGCCACCCGCCCGGGCAGGCTGCCCGTCGTGCGGCCGGACGGGCTGTGAGCCGGAAGGGCGCAGCCGCCTCCCGATCCGGGCTTCAACCTTGGATGGCCAGCAGCTCGACGTCGAACTTCAAGACGGCATGCGGCGGGATCACGCCGCCGGCACCGCGCGCGCCATAGCCCAGCGCGGCAGGAATGATCAGCGTGCGCTGGCCGCCGATCTGCATGCCTTGCACGCCTTCGTCCCAGCCCTTGATGACCATGCCGGCGCCCAGGGGGAATTCAAACGGGTCGCCCCGGTCGCGGCTGGAGTCGAACTTGGCGCCCTGCTGGCCGTCGTTGTAAAGCCAGCCGGTGTAGTGCACGCGCACCAGCTGGCCGGACTGGGCCGCAGCGCCGCTGCCCGCGTTGGTGTCTTCGTACTGCAAGCCCGATGCGGTGGTTTGAAAAGCCATGTGTCATCCATTCAGAAAAGAGAAAAAGAAACGGCACCGGGGTGCCGTCGTGAAAGCCTAACAGACCTTGGTGGCGTGCCGGTTTGCGCTATGCCGTGGCGCGCCTGGCCTGCGCCGCGACCCAGCGGGTGGCAAAGGCCTGCAGGTCGGCGATGCGCTTGAGCAGATCCTGCCCACTGGGCGTGACGCAGTAGCCGTCGCTGCCGTGGTCGACGAAACCCGCGGCGCGCAGTTCCTTGATGCGGGTGTTCAGCGTATTGGGAGTGACTCCGCCTACGCTGTCCTGCAGCAGGCGAAAGGTCTGGGGGTGGCCGTCGCGCAAGGCCCAGAGCACGCGCAGCGCGTAGCGGCACTCCAGGGTCTCCAGCAGGCGGTTGACAGCGGCGTTTTCTTTCGGGCTCATGGGGCGTCTCCGAGCAGCTGTACCAAAAACGGTGGTCTATGGTAGCGGGTCGGTCTCGATGCTACAAGTTTCGTAGCCTGCTGCCCTGGCCGCCCGGAGCGCGCACCATGGTGCGCCCTGTCTTCAGCCGCCCAGGTAGGCCTTGCGGATCGCGTCGTTGGCCAGCAGATTGGCGCCCGTGTCCTCCAGCACCAGGTGGCCGTTTTCCAGCACGTAGCCGCGGTCGGCGATCTGCAGCGCACGGTTGGCGTTCTGCTCGACCAGAAACACCGTGACGCCCTCGGAGCGGATCTGCTGAATGATGTCGAAGATCTGCGCAATGATCAGCGGCGCCAGGCCCAGCGTCGGCTCGTCGAGCAGCAGCAGGCGCGGGCGGCTCATCAGCGCGCGGCCTATGGCCAGCATCTGCTGCTCGCCGCCGCTCATGGTGCCGGCCCGCTGGTAGGCACGATCCTTCAAGCGCGGGAACAGGTCGAACACGTGCTTCATGTCCTGCTCGATGGCCGCCTTGTCCTGGAAGAATCCGCCCATCTTCAAGTTTTCGACGACGCTCAGTGCCGAGAAGATGCGCCGGCCTTCGGGCGACACTGCAATGCCCTTGCGCATGATCAGGTGCGTGGAGTCATTGGTGATGTTCTCGCCCTCGAAGCGCACATGGCCACCGCTTGCGCGCGGCGTGCCGCAGATGGTCATCAGCAGCGAGGTCTTGCCAGCGCCGTTGGAGCCGATCAGCGAGACGATTTCACCTTGGTTGACGTGCAGCGAGACCTTGTCGACCGCGCAGATGGCGCCGTAGTGCGTGCTCAGCTCCTCGATCTGGAGCATGGGGGTATTGCTTGGCTGGTTCATCAGGCTTCTCCCAGGTAGGCCTTGATGACCCGCTCGTCGTTGCGGATCGCCTCGGGTACGCCGGTGGCGATCGGTTTGCCGTATTCCATCACCAGGATGCGCTCGGACACGCCCATGACCAGGCCCATGTCGTGCTCGATCAGCAGCACTGACACCTGGTATTCGCGGCGCAGCTGGTCGATGAGCAGCTGCAAGTCCTTTTTCTCCTGGGGGTTGAGACCGGCCGCGGGCTCGTCGAGCATCAGCAGCTTGGGCCCGGTGATCATGCAGCGCGCGATTTCCAGGCGCCGCTGGTGGCCGTAGGCCAGGTTGCCCGCCTCGCGGTTGGCGAACTCACGCAATCCCATGACGTCCAGCCAGTGCATGGCGTTGGCGATCTTCTTGCGCTCGCTGCGGCGATAGCCCGGGGTGTTGAGCAGCCCGCTCCAGAACGGTACGTGTTCGATGTGGTGCTGCGCTACCAGCAGGTTCTCCAGCACCGTCATGGCCTTGAACAGGCGCACGTTCTGGAAGGTGCGCACCACGCCGTGGTTGGCCACGCGATGGCTGCTGTACCCGGCAATGCTGCGGTTCTGCAGCGCGATCTGGCCGGTGCTGGGCTTGTAGAAGCCGCTGATGCAGTTGAACACCGTGGTCTTGCCCGCGCCGTTGGGGCCAATGATGGCGAAGATCTCCTGCGGCTGGACGTCGAACGAGACGCCGTCGACGGCGACCAGCCCGCCAAAGCGCATGGTGAGGTCTCTGACCTGGAGCAGTGGAGTGGTACTCATGCCGGTACCTCCACCTGGGCGCGGCGAGCGGGCAGCAGGCCCTGCGGGCGCCAGATCATCATCAGAATCATCACCAGGCCGAAGATGGCCATGCGGTATTCGGAGAATTCGCGCGCCAGCTCGGGCAGCACCGTGAGCACGATGGCCGCCAGGATCACGCCCAGCTGCGAACCCATGCCGCCGAGCACCACGATGGCCAGGATCAGCGCCGATTCGATGAAGGTGAACGATTCGGGGTTGACGATGCCCTGGCGCGCGGCGAAGAAAGCGCCACCAAAGCCCGCGAACATCGCGCCCAGCGTGAAGGCCGACAGCTTGATCTTCATCGGATTCAGGCCCAGCGAGCGGCAGGCGATCTCGTCTTCGCGCAGCGCTTCCCAGGAGCGCCCGATGGGCATGCGGATCAACCGATTGCTGATGAACAGCGTGACGGCCGCCAGCAGCAGCGCCATCAGGTACAGGAAGATCACCATATGCATCGAGTTGAATTGCAGGCCGAAGAACTGGTGGAAGGTCTGCGCGCCTTCCACGCTGGCGCTGCGCGTCATCTCCAGGCCCAGCAGCGTGGGCTTGGGCAGGCCGGAGATGCCGTCCGGCCCGCCGGTGAAGTCGACCAGGTTGACCAGCAGCAGGCGGATGATTTCGCCAAAACCCAGCGTCACGATGGCCAGGTAGTCACCGCGTAATCGCAGCACTGGAAAGCCCAGCAGAAAGCCGAACAGCGCCGAGACCGCACCCGTCAACGGCAGCGCGTGCCAGAAGCTCCAGCCGGCCCAGTAGTGCAGCATCGCGAAGGTGTAGGCGCCCGTGGCGTAGAAGCCCACGAAGCCCAGATCCAGCAGCCCGGCAAAGCCGACGACGATGTTCAGCCCCAGGCCCAGCATGACGTAGATCAGCGTCAGCGTGGCGATGTCGACCGCGTTGCGCCCGGCCAGGAAAGGCCAGCTGACGGCCAGCAGCACGACGACCAGCAGCATGCCCTGGTGCTGGCCCGCCGACAGGCGTGGCAGCGTGGGCCAGGGTACGCGCGGCATGCGCCCCGACAGAAAGGGGCGCAGCATCTGCACGGCAAAGACGGCCAGGCAGCCGAACACCAGGGTGCGCCATTCGGGCACGATGATGGTACGCACGCCTGCGCGCTGCAGGTGCAGCGTGAAGATGGGCAGCACGACGATGGCGGCCAGCACGGTGGCGATCAGCGCGCCCTTGAAGGCGCCGGCGAGGGTGGGGGAGGTGGCGGCGCGTGTCATCAGACTTTCTCCACTTCCGGCTTGCCCAGCAGGCCCGAGGGGCGGAACATCAGGATCAGTACCAGCAGGCCGAAGGCCACGATGTCCTTGTATTCGGAAGAGATGTAGGCGGCCGCCAGCGTCTCGGCAATGCCCAGGATCACGCCGCCGAGCATGGCTCCCGGGATCGAGCCGATGCCGCCCAGCACCGCCGCGGTAAATGCCTTGATGCCGGCGATGAAGCCGATGAAGGGGTTGAGCTTGCCGACGGCCAGCGCAATCAGCACGCCGCCAACGGCAGCCAGCACGGCACCCAGGATGAAGGTGAACGAGATCACGCGATTGGTGTCGATGCCCAGCAGGTTGGCCATGTGCATGTCCTGCGAGCAGGCGCGCGAGGCGCGGCCCATGCTGGAGTGGCGGATGTACAGCGTCAGCAACACCATCAGCACCACGGTGACCACGATGATCAGGATGCGCGAATAGGGCATGAAAATCTCGAACCCGCCGCCGTCGCCGCCAAAGCGCATCGCACCGGGGATGAGCGAGGGCACGGCCATGTCGCGCGCGCCCTGGCCCAGGGCCACCCAGTTCTGCAGGAAGATAGACATGCCGATGGCCGAGATCAGCGGCACCAGCCGCGGGCTGCCACGCAGCGGCCTGTAGGCCAGCTGCTCGACGGCGTAGCCGTAGACGCTGGTGACCGCAACCGCAGCGACGAGCATCAGCGCGATGATCAGCCACACGGGCAGGCCGCTCTGCACGCCGACGGCCGACAGCGCGACCAGGCCGACGTAGGCGCCAATCATGTAGATCTCGCCGTGCGCGAAGTTGATCATCCCGATGATGCCGTAGACCATGGTGTAGCCGATGGCGATCAGCGCGTAAATCGCGCCCAGGGACAATCCATTGAACAGCTGCTGCAGCAACTGGGGCAGGAAGTCAGACATGGAATGTCATCCCCCGATGGAAGAAACGAAAGGCCAGACGGCTGCGGCGCTGCGGGCGCCAGTGTTGCAGGGCACGAGGCCTGGGCACCGGAGCAGGAAAGCGGTTGCTGCGAACTCAGCCGGGTGGAGTGGCGAAAAACTCAAGGATACGGCCATCGGCCGCAAAGAGAAGGGCCAGATGGCGGTCAACCGGCCCATGCCGGTTGACCTGGGCCGCGCGCGACAGGGTTGCTGCGCACACGGCCGACGACGATTGAAGTGCCGGGCGGCTTACTTGACAGCCGTCTTGCTGCCGTCCTTGTGCCACTCGAAGATCTCGAACTGGAAGGCGTTCAGGTCGCCCTGCTTGTTCCAGGAGATGGGGCCGAGCACCGAGTCGACGGTGTTGGCGTGCAGCCAGTCGGCCACCTTGGCGGGGTCGTCGCCCACGGCCTTGATGCCTGCGATCAGCGCCTGCGTGGCGGCGTAGGCGGTCAGCTGGAAGGCGCCGGTGGCGTCGCGCTTCTTGTCCTTGAAGGCCTTGACCACGGCGGCGTTCTTCGGGTCGGCGGAGAAGTCAGCTGGCAGCGTCAGCAGCATGCCTTCGACGGCGTTGCCGGCGATGGCATTGATCTCGGGGTTGCCCACGCCCTCGGGGCCCATGAGCTTGACCTTCAGGCCTTGCTCGCCGGCCTGGCGCAGCAGCAGGCCCATTTCGGGGTGGTAGCCGCCGTAGTAGACGAAGTCGACGCCGGCGCTCTTGAGCTTGGTGATGACGGCCGAGTAGTCGCTGTCGCCGGCGTTGATGCCTTCGAACAGCGCCACGTCCACGCCGGCCTTCTTCAGGTCGTCGCGCACCGCGGTGGCGATGCCCTGGCCGTAGGACTGCTTGTCGTGCAGCACGGCAACCTTCTTGGGCTTGACCTTCTCGATGATGAATTTTGCAGCGGCCGGGCCTTGCTGGTCGTCGCGGCCGATGGTGCGGAAGATGAAGTGGAAGTTCTTGCCGTCGGTCAGCGCGGGCGAGGTGGCCGACGGGGTGATCACGACCACGCCTTCGTTGTTGTAGATCGGCGCGGCGGCGATCGACGCGCCCGAGCACACCGGGCCGACGACATAGTGGATCTTGTCGTTGACCACGCGGTTGGCCGCGACCGGGCCCTGCTTGGGCTCGCAGCCGTCGTCTACCGACACGACGTCTACCTTCTTGCCGTTGATGCCGCCGGCGGCGTTGATCTGCTCGACGGCGGTGCTCACGCCTTCCTTGACCATATCGCCGTACTGGGTCAGCGGGCCGGTGGTCGGGCCGACCGTGGCGATCTTGATTTGTGCATGGGCTGGTGCCAGCAACAGGGCACTGGCCAGGCCTGCGGCGGCGACAAGGGTATTGAGTCGGAAGGACATGGTCATAAAACTCTCTTCAACTTTGGGTGAAAGATGATGGTTCGGTCTCCAGCTTCTTGTGGCAAGCCGAGACAGGACACAGAAGCATAAGAGTTTGTATTGTGTTGGCAATCGGGTAGGCCAGACTTACGAACCCCGTCATTTTTTGCTAGTCCTAGGGTTTGTACCCAATCAAGGGGGCGTTTTTTCCGCCGCCTCCGGCATGGCAATGGCCGGGGCGACCGGCACGCCCGTGCTGGCCGGGGCCTGCTGCAAGCGTTCTGCCGGCACCGCGGTGCCAGCGCGCCAGCGCCGGGTAACGCGCTGAAAGATCAGTGCATTGGGTATTTGCAGCAGCGCACCAGTGCCCGTGGCGGTGGCGTCTTCCAGCGTGGTGTAGAGCAGGTTGATGTCGACGACGCGCCCCAGCGCTCCGGGCTTGTCGCCCGAGTCGAGCAGTTCGATGTGGTCGCCAATGCGCAAAGGTCCGACGGTGAAGATGAGGAAGGCGCAGAACAGGTTGGACAGCACGCTCCACGCGGCAAAAAAGGCCACGGCGCCAACGGTGGCAAAGCCGGTGAGGGCGGTCCAGAGCACGCCGGCCGACACGCCCAGGCGTTCGAGCACCAGCAGAAAGGCGCTGCCCAGGATGAGCCAGCGCACGATGGTGTTGACCGGCCTGAGCAGTTCATGAGGCAGGTTGTAGTGGCTGCTGGCGCGCCGCACGATGCGCCGCAGCAGGTACTGCAGCAGCCAGGCCGCGACCAGGATCAGCAGGATTTGCGCGCCGGGAAGCAGGATGTCCAGCCAGTCCTGCAGCCAGGGCGGGAGCCAGTTTTTCAAGCGCAGCAGCATGGAGCCGGCTCCGGTGGCGGGTTGGGCGCTGCCCGTGGTGCTCAACCCTGTTCGCGGCGCAGCGCCGGGAAGAGGATGACGTCGCGGATGCTGGAGCTGTCGGTGAGCAGCATCATCAGGCGGTCGATGCCGACGCCGCAGCCGCCGGTGGGCGGCAGGCCATATTCGAGCGCGCGCACGAAGTCCTGGTCGAAGTACATCGCCTCATCGTCGCCGCCGTCCTTGGCGGCCACCTGGGCGTTGAAGCGTGCCGCCTGGTCCTCGGCGTCGTTGAGCTCGGAGAAGCCATTGGCCATCTCGCGGCCGGTGATGTAGAGCTCGAAGCGCTCGGTGACCTCGGGGCGTGCGTCGTTGGCGCGCGCAAGCGGGCTGATCTCGGTGGGGTGCTCCATGATGAAGGTCGGCTGCCACAGCTGGCTTTCCACGGCCTCCTCGAAGTACAGCACCTGCAGGCTGGCCAGCGTACGGGTGGACAGGCGGCTCTTGTCCTCGCTCATGCCCAGCTTCTTCAGCGCGCTGATCAGCCAGGCGGCGTCGTCGACGTGCGCGCCGGCTTCGGTGTACTGATAGATCGCCTCGCGGATCGTCAGGCGCTGGAAGGGCTGGGACAGGTCGACGGCCTGGCCGCCGTAGCTCAACTGCAGCGTGCCGGCGGCCTTGATCGCCGCGTCGCGCACCAGCGCTTCGGTGAAGTCCATCAGGTCGCGGTAGTTCCAGTACGCCGCGTAGAACTCCATCATCGTGAACTCGGGGTTGTGGCGCACCGAGATGCCTTCGTTGCGAAAGCTGCGGTTGATCTCAAACACGCGCTCGAAGCCCCCGACGATCAGGCGCTTCAAGTACAGCTCGGGCGCGATGCGCAGGTACATGTCCTGGTCGAGCGCGTTGTGGTGCGTGACGAAGGGCTTGGCGTTGGCGCCGCCGGGGATGGGATGCAGCATGGGCGTCTCCACTTCCAGAAAGCCGTGTTCCGTCATGAAGCTGCGCAGCGAGCCGACCGTCTTGCTGCGCGCGACGAAGCGCCGGCGCGCGGCCTCGTCGGTCATCAGGTCGACGTAGCGCTGGCGGTACTTGGTCTCCTGGTCCTGCATGCCGTGGAACTTGTCGGGCATGGGGCGCAGGCTCTTGGTGAGCAGGCGGATGCGCGTGACCTTGACCGACAGCTCGCCGGTCTTGGTCTTCATCAACGTGCCTTCGGCGCCCAGGATGTCGCCCAGGTCCCAGCGCTTGAACTCGGCGTAGGCCTCCTCGCCGATCGCGTCGCGCGTGACGTACAGCTGGATGCGCCCGCCCGTCTCGCCCAGCGAGCCGTCCTGCAGCGTGGCGAAGCTGGCCTTGCCCATCACGCGCTTGAGCATCATGCGCCCGGCCACGCTGACCGCGATGGCGCGCTCCTGCAGCGCTTCATCGTCCAGCGCCGCGTAGTCCTGGTGCAGATGCGCCGCGCGGTGGGCCGGCTTGAAGTCGTTGGGGAAGGCCACGCCCAGGCCCTGTGCCTGGCGCTCGCGCAGCGCCTTGAGCTTTTCGCGGCGCTCGGCAATCAGCTGGTTCTCGTCGGCAAGGGGGGCGCTGGAGGGGGACAGTTCGTTGGACATGAATGGATGGGAAAAAATCGTGGGCGTCGCAGGGCCGGGCACGGCGGTCGCTGGTCAACAACCCGGTTGCCAGCGGTATCGACCTGCGTGCGGTGACGCGCGCAGGCCAGGCGTGCCGCCCGTGCCGGGGTGCTGCGCCGCATGCAATGGAAAGCCGAGCATTCTACCGGTTGCATCGGCCGCGGCGCGGGGCGGGCGCCGGGGCGCAGCTATCATCGGACGACCATTCTTGAAGGCTTGGCATGCTGCTGCAGATTTTTTCCTTTGTGCTCGATATCGTCTTTGGCCTGCTGACCAGCATCTGCCTGCTGCGCTTGTACATGCAGATCGAGCGCGTGCCGTTTGGCAACCCGGTCGGGCGGCTGGTGTTTGCCTTCAGCGACTGGCTGGTGCTGCCGCTGCGCCGGGTGGTGCCAGCAGCGCGGCGCTGGGATCCGTCCTGCCTGGTGGCGGCCCTGCTGCTGCAGGCGGTGCAGTACCTGCTGCTGTGGCTGCTGATGGCCGGCAGCGTGCCGATGGCGTGGGTGGCCTGGATGGCGGTGTTCAGCGTGCTGCGCGTGGCCCTGTCGGCCATGATGGGGCTGCTGATCGTCTATGCCGTGCTGTCGTGGGTGCAGACGCGCTCGCCGATTGCCGACGTGATCACGCGCCTGGCCGAGCCGCTGCTGCGACCGCTGCGGCGCATCATTCCGATCATCGGCGGCATCGACCTGTCGGTGCTGGTGGCTCTGGTGCTGCTGCAGGTGGCGATGATGGTGCTGGGCCAGCTGCAGATGGGGATGCCCTGACCTTTGGCCAGCGCGCCGGACTTGATCCGGCGGCGGGCAGACTTCAGAACGTGTTCAAGGTCTCCCCATGGAGCAATGCCGGTAAGTTAAGCCAAGACCCTTCTGGGCCTTGGCTGTTTGGTTTGTACAGTACGGGGCTGATGAACTGAACTGGCCGAATTGGCCATTGATAGCCGATGCTGCTGCAAACGTACCTGAGCGACACCCACAATTTTGCAACGCCCGAACAATGGGGTGTCGTTCAAAGCAGTATCCCCCAGCAGTGGATTGAACAGGCCCTGCAAATGAGTGGAGTGGCGACGCTGCGCAAGCGGCGCTTGCCCATGGAACAAGCTCTGTGGCTGGTGCTGGGTGTGGCCTTGCTCAGGGATCGCTCCATCGTGAACGTGGCCGAAGTGTTGGAGCTGGCCTTGCCAGGGCGGCGTGATCAGGGCATCAGCTCCAGCGCGCTCACTCAGGCGCGCCAGCGCTTGGGCAGTCAACCCCTGCAATGGCTGTTT
>NZ_BAABBP010000032.1:0-41979 GCF_039538025.1 Comamonas faecalis | reverse complement strand
GAACAAGCTCGTTACTTTGTGCTCCCGCCTCGTCGCACTGAGCGATCCTTCCCGCGTGAGGTCAAACGCTCTCGCAGCAAGTTCCCAACGAAAAAATGCCAGTCAGCAGGTTAACTGACTGGCATTGCGCCTTGGCGGGTTTTTTTGTAGGTGCTTGTCCTGGAGGATCAGCGCAGGCCGCCGCCCGCGGCGTCTTCGGCGCGCTGGATAAGTTCGATCTTGTAGCCGTCAGGATCGGTGACGAAGGCAATCACCGTCGTGCCGCCCATCACCGGGCCGGCCTCGCGCGTCACGTTGCCGCCAGCGGCCTTGATTTTTTCGCAGGCGGCATAGGCGTCGGGCACGCCCAGGGCGATGTGGCCGTAGGCCGTGCCCAGTTCGTAGTTGTCGGTGCCCCAGTTGTAGGTCAGCTCGATCTCGGCCTGGCCGGGGTTGCCGCCGCCATAGCCGACGAAGGCCAGCGAGTATTTGTACTCGGGGTTCTCGCTGGTGCGCAGCAGCTGCATGCCCAGCACCTGGGTGTAGAAGTCGATGGAGCGCTGCAGGTTGCCCACGCGCAGCATGGTGTGTAGAAGTCTCATGCGCCGATTATGGCAACGTTGGACAAGTCCCTCGCGCGTCATGCAGACTTGTCCAGCGTCGCCTTGAGTGCGGCCAAAGTCAGACCGGGACGGTGTAATTGAGCGTCATGCGCCCGCCGTCGATGGTGACGATCTCGCCAGTGACGTAGCTGGCGGCGTCGCTCGCGAGCCAGGCGACGACGTCGGCCACTTCGGATGGTTCGCCCAGGCGCTTCATTGGCGTGCGGCTGAGGATTTTGTTTTTCGCTTCTTCGCTGGTCAGCACCGCCCGGGCGGCCAGCTCGGTGGCAATCGTGCCGGGCGCAACCGCGTTGACGCGGATGTTCCTGTCGGCCAGCGCCAGCGCCATCACGCGTGTGAGCTGGTTGACCGCGCCCTTGCTGACGTTGTAGCTGGCGATGTTCGGGATGGCCATCACGCCGTTGACCGAGCTCATGTTGACGATGGCACCGCCGCCTTGCGCGCTCATGGCGCGCGCCGCCGCCTGGCCCATCAGAAAGGCGCCCTTGACGTTGATGCGCAGCACCGCGTCGAAATCTTCCTCGCTGACCTCCAGGAAGTCGCAGGCGCGAAAAATGCCGGCGTTGTTCACCAGGATGTCGATGCGCCCGTGCTGCTGCAGCACGCTGGCGACCAGCGCGTCGACCTGCGCCTTGTCGCCCACGTCGCAGTGCGCGTAGCTGGCCAGCGGCAGCTCTTGGGCCAGCGCCTGGCCGGCTGCGTCCTGGATGTCGGCAATGACGATGCGGGCGCCCTCGCGCGCGAAGCGGCGCGCGCAGGCAGCGCCAATACCCTGCGCGCCGCCGGTGACGATGCAGACGCGGCCGTGGTGGCCCAGAGAAATGGAATGCGTGGTGCCGGAGTTCATGTCCGCATCGTAGCGGCGCGACGGGCCGCCCGGAAACCGCGGTACCCGCACCTGCGCTTTATTTCAGCTCGATGCCCAGCTGATCCAGAAAGACCTTTTCCTTGGGCATCTGCTCTTGTGCGTAGTCATGGTATGCCTGGGCCGACATGTAGAGGTCGTCCTGATCCCACTGCGCGATCAGGCGCTGGTAGGTCGGATCCTGCATGGCCTGGCGCAGTGCGTCGTGCAACTGGGCGACGACTTGCGCCGGCATGCCCCGGGGACCGACGACGCCGATCGGGGAGGTGATCACCAGGTCATACCCCTGCTCCTTGAGGGTGGGCACGTCGGGGCGCTGCTTCAGGCGCTTGCCGCTGTAGGTGGCCAGCAGGCGCATCTTGCCGGCGTCCACCTGCGCGCCCCAGCCGGCGTTGGAGATGAAGTCGATGTGCCCGCCCAGCAGCGCGGTCGCTTCCTCGGCGCCGCCCTTGAACGGGATGTAGTTGAAGCTGGTGCCCGTCGCCTTGGCCAGGCGCTCCATGGCGATGTGGCCGCTGCTGCCCACGCCGGTGGAGCCGTAGTTGATCTGCCCCGGGCGCGTGCGCGCGTCCGCGATCAGGTCGTCCAGCGTCTTCCAGGGGGCGTCGGCGCGCACCGCGATGCCCATGGTGTAGCCGGTGAGGTTGATGAGATAGGTGAAGTCCTTGAGCGGGTCGTAACTCACCTTTTGCAGCAGCGGCAGGCGGTACAGCGTGTTGCCGGCGATCGACAGGGTGTAGCCGTCCGGCGCCGCCGTGCGGGCCATGTTGGCCGGCCCCAGCGTGCCGCCCACGCCGGGCTGGTTGACGACGACCACGCTCTGCCCCAGTACCTTGCCCGCGGCGGCGGCCAGCGCGCGCATCTGGGCGTCGGTGGGGCCGCCGGCCGGGAACGGCACGATCAGCGTGAGGGGCTTGTTCGGGAAGGCCGCGGGCTGCGCCGTGCCGGCCAGGGGCAGGGCGGCCAGCAGGGTCGTGAGCGCGCCGGCTCCAGCAAGGCGCAGGGCGCGGCGGCGGTGCAAGGGTGTGGACATGGCGGTCTTTCGGCAGGAGAGGTTTGCAGGTATGGATGTGCGGAGGGAGGGTTGCTCAGGCGGTGGTGGCCTGGTTCGAGAACAGCTCCAGGAACTGCGTGCGCAGCCGGTGTTTCTGGATCTTTCCAGTGGGCGTCATCGGGAACTCTTGCAGGATTTGCACGTGCTTGGGCGCTTCAAAGCCGGCGAGCTGCTGGCGGCCGTGCCCGATCAGCTCGTCCACGGTGGCCTGCGCACCGGGCTTGAGCAGCACGAACACGGTCACCGCCTCGCCCCAGCGTGCGTGCGGCAGGCCGACGACGGCGGCGTTGGCGACGGCAGGGTGGCGCAGGTAGACCTCCTCGACCTTGATCGATGGGACGTTCTCGCCGCCGGTCTTGATCATGTCCTTGGTGCGGTCCAGGAACAGCAGCTGGCCGTCTTCGTCGAACTTGCCGATATCGCCCGTGTGGTGCCAACCGAAGCGGCTCACCGCGGCCGTGGCCTCGGGATCCTTGTAGTAGCCCAGCATGACGTTGGCGCCGCGGTGCACGATCTCCCCGACTTCGCCCCAGGGCAGCAGGTTGCCGTCGCCATCCATGATGGCGGTGTCGTTGGCCATGGTCGAGGTGCCCCAGTAGCTGCCAAAGCGCTGCAGCTGCTGCTCGGGGCGAAAGCGCACCGTGATCGGGAACGCCTCGGTCTGGCCGCTGCCCAGCGCAAACGAGGGGCAGAAATGCGCGGTGAGCTTCTCCAGCAGCGGGCGCGGCATCGGCGCCATGCCGTAGGTGCACATCTGCAGGCTCGACAGGTCGCGCGGCTGCTGCGTCTGCACCTGCAGCAGCGCGGCATACATCAGCGGCAGGCCGGTGAGCTGGGTGATGCGCCGGCGCTCGACGGCGTCCAGGTAGACATGCGGGTCGAACGCGCGAAACAGCACCATGCTGGAGCCTGCGATCAGCCCGGCGCCCAGGCCGGAGAACTGCGCGCAGTGAAACAGCGGCAGCCCCAGTGTGGCGACCATGTGGATGTCCATCTTGCCTTCGGCGGCGTTGGAGAGCAGGGCGCTGTGCACCGACGCATGGCTGTGCATCACACCTTTCTGCTTGCCGGTGGTGCCGCTGGTGTACATCAGCAGCACCAGGTCGTCGTCATCGATGGCAATGCCCGGCGGCGTAGCGGGCTGGCCTTGCAGTGCCTGCAGCAGCGGGGTGGTGGCGCCGGACGTGCGCCCGGGCGAGAGCACCAGCACCGGCAGGCCCAGTTCCTGCACGGTGGGCGCGAGGTCGGGGCGCTGCAGCAGCTCGTGGTCGGCCAGCACCATGGCGGCCTCGGCGTGCTCGATGACGTAGCGCACGTCGGCGCCGCCGAGCATGTGGTTGACCGGCACCCAGACCATGCCGGCCTTGAAGATGCCGAAGGTGGCGACGACCATCTCGATCGAGTTGCTGGCCAGCATGGCCACCTTGGCGCCGGGCTGCAGGCCGCTGGCCAGCAGGTGGTGCGCCAGCTGGTTGGCCTGGGCTTCGAGCGCGGCGTAGGTCAGCGATTCGTCGCCGTCCCACAGCGCGATGGATTGCGGGCGCCGGCGGGCGCTGCGCGTGGGAATGTCGCCCAGCGTGGTGCGGCGGATGATGTGGCGCGGTGCGTCGGTGGTGGTCATGCGGCTTGTCTCCGGGTGTCGTCGATGTCTTTGTCGTATTCAGTGCTGCGCTTGCGTGGCCGGATGGCCGGGCGGCACGCGCACCGGCAGGGTCAGCACGATCTGGCCCATGCCCTTGCCCAGCGGGTCGTTGCGCAGCGAGCTCATGCCGCCGCCGTCCAGCGCGTCCTCGCACAGAAAGTTCAGCGCGGCGATGCCGGGCAGCTCGTAGCGCGTCACGCGCCCCTTGACCAGGTGGGCCAGGTACTGGCGCAGCGCCTCGGGCGTCAGCTGGGCGCGCAGCAGCGGCAGGTCTGCGCGCCGGCGGGCAATCACGCCGATGTTGGAGTGGTTGCCCTTGTCGCCGCTGCGCGCGTGCGCCAGCGCGATCAGCGGCACGCTGACCCAGTCCGCCTGGGGCTCTTGCACCGGCTGCGCGGCGATGGCCGGCGCCGGGCTGGCGCCGTCGGCACGGCAGGCCAGCGGCAGCGCCACGGCCTGGCCGTCCATCCACACCTGGGGCGCGATCAGCGCCTTGGGAATCAGAAAGCCGCAGTGGCGCAGGTTGGGGCTGACGCTGGAGCGCCCGCCCCCGCCCCCGGTGGTGCCGGGCGACCAGGAGGTACCGGCCGCGGCGATCTCGCGCACGAACAGCGCCAGCGCCTCTTTTTGCGGGTGGCGCACCGCCAGGCGCATCTGCGCCTCGAACAGGTCGGGCGGCGCGCGGTGTGGGCCCAGGCACTGCGCCGCGCCGACCACCTGGCTGTGCGTGGCGCTGAAGTCCTGCAGCCCTTGTTGGGCCAGCAGCTCGCGCACGCGCACCAGGATGGCGTCGGCGGTGCGTTCGGCCTTGGCCGCGGCGTCGAAGCCGACGATGGTCAGCTGCGCCTGGGTGCGCCAGCCATCGACGAAGGTGGCCGACACCTTGTATTGATCGGAAGGCGGACGGCCCAGCGCGCCGTGCACGCGCACCCGGTGGGCGCCGGCCGGCTCGATCTGCACCTGGGTGAAGTCGCAGGTCACGTCGGGCAGCAGGTAGTTCTGCGGGTCGCCGATCTCATAGACCAGCTGCTCGCTGACCACCGGCACGCTGACCAGCCCGCCCGTGCCCTCGGGCTTGGTGACCTCGAAGCTGCCGTCGGCCGCGCACTCGATGATGGGGTAGCCGATGTGCGGCCAGTCGGGTACCTCCCGCCAGTCGGTGAACAGGCCGCCGGTGGCCTGGCAGCCGCATTCGATGATGTGGCCGGCGAGGCTCCCTCCGGCCAGGCGGTTCCAGTCGCCCGCGTCCCAGCCGAATTCGTGCATCAGCACGCCCAGCGTGAGCGCGCTGTCCACGCAGCGGCCGGTGACGACGATGTCGGCGCCCGCGTCCAGCGCCGCTTTGACGGGCAGCGCGCCCAGGTAGGCGTTGGCGGTGGTCAGGCGCGCGGGCAGCGGTTGGCCGGTCTGCATGTCCAGTGGCGCGGCGCCGTCGCGGTACGCCGCCCATTGCGGCATGAAGTCGTCGCCGTGCACCTCGGCCACCTTGACGCTGACACCCAGCTCGCGCGCCAGCGCACGCACTGCCTCGGCGCAGCCGGCCGGGTTGACGCCGCCCGCGTTGGCGACGATGCGCACGCCCTGCTCCACGGCGTCCCGCAACACCTGGCGCAGCGCTACGGTGACGAAGTCCGTGGCGTAGCCGGCCTGCGGGTTCTTCAGCCGCGCGCCGGCCAGGATGGACATGGTCAGCTCGGCCAGGTAATCGAAGGCCAGGTAGTCCAGCCGCCCGGTGCGCATCAGCTGCGCCGGGCCGACGCTGCTGTCGCCCCAGAAACCCGAGGCGCCGCCAATGACGACACGATCAGGGTGGTGTCTGCTGCGTTGTGTCATGTGTGCTCCTGGTTCAGCGCCCGGTCCATACGGGCTTGCGTTTCTCGCGGAAGGCCGCCTGGCCCTCGCGCGCGTCCTCGGTCTGGGCGAACAGCGCGATCTGGCTTTCGGTGAAGGCCATGGCCTGCTCGAACGGCATGCTCCGCGCGGTCTTGAGTGTGTACAGGCCGCGGCGCTGCGCCACGCCCGAGACGGCCAGCAGGTCGGCCAGCAGCGCATCGAGCGCCGCGTCGCTCGCGTCGATGGCGTTGATGAGGCCCAGCGCCAGCGCCTGCTCGGCACCAATGGGGCGGCCGGTCAAGCACATCTGGTTGAGCACGCGCGGCGGAATCAAAGACTGCAGTACCGCCAGCACCTGCGCCGGGAATACGCCGACGCGCACCTCGGGCAGGCCGAACTGCGCGTGCGGCGCGGCCACCGCCATGTCGCACATGGCCAAGAGCCCCATGCCGCCGGCCATGCAGGCGCCGTTGACGCGCGCGATCAGCGGCACGTGGCTGGCGTGCGCGGCGCGCAGCAGGTTGGCAAATCCCAGCTGTGGGCGGGAATAGTCGAACTGGAAGGACTGGCCGCTCTGCAGGTCGGCGCCGGAGCAGAACGCCTGCTCGCCGTTGCCGGTGATGACGATGGCGCGCACCGCGCCGCCCTGGCCGGCTTCGGTGATCGCGCGCGTCAGGCCTTCGACGACGGCGGTGCTCATCGCGTTGCGCCGCTCGGGTCGGTCGATGGTCAGGCGCAGCACGCCGCCGTCCAGTGTTTCGATCAGGTCTGGTGAAGACATGGGGGAATTCCTTGTGGTAATCGTCACGGCTCGGCCGGTGCAAAGCGCATCAGCAGCTGCCCGCGCGTGACCTGCTGCTCGGCCTCGACCAGCACCTCGACGACGGTGACTGCGCCGCTGGTGCTGAGCACGTGCTCCAGCTTCATCGAGTCGATGACGACTGCGGCGTCGTCCGGGCCCAGCGCGTCGCCGGCGCCCGCGCCGATGCGGATCACCCGGCCGTTGAAGGGCGCGCGCAGTTCGGCGGCGCCGGCTGCACCGGCGTCGCTGTCGGCGCCGGCCATGCTGCGGTCGCGCAGCCACAGCTCGTCGCCGGCGCTGGTCTGCACATGCCATTCGTCGCTGGCGGTGCGCACCGCGCTTACCGCAAGCTCCTGCCCGCCGCAGTGCAGGCGCAGGCGCTCGTGCGCATGCATGGCGGGCTGCCACTGCCATTGCGTCGGTGGCTGCGGCGTGCCGGCGTCGGCACTGCGCGCGCGCACCTGTATGCGCCGGCCCGGCTGCAGCGCCATGCCCCAGTCGTGGGCCTGGCTGCGGTGGGCCATGCGCAGCGGGCGCTCCAGCGTGCAGGGCAGGGCGCCGTCGGGCGTTGCATCGGGGGGGCTGGCTGGCAGTTGCGTGGCCAGTGCGGCGGGCAGCAGTGCAGCGGCTTCGCTCGCGGCCAGTTGCTGGCGCAGCGGTGCGGCCGCAGTCTGCAGGAAGGGCACCAGCGCCTGGCCCTGGCGGAAGGCCTCGATGTCCAGGCAGGCGGCCAGGAAGGCGCGGTTGGTCGGCAGGCCCAGCACCTGGGTCTGGCGCAGCGCGAGGATCAGTGCGTCGATCGCTGCATCGCGGCTGTCCGCATGCACGATGAGCTTGCCCAGCATCGAGTCGTAGTAGGGCGAGACGGTGAGCCCTTGAGCAATGGCGTGGTCGATGCGCAGCACCGGGCCCGCGTTGCCCTGCGCAGCCGGCGCGTTGGAAAAGCTGGCGTGGGGCGGCGCGTGCCAGTGCTGGATGGCGCCGGTGCAGGGGGTGAACTGCTCATCCTCGGCGCACAGGCGCACCTCGATGGCGTGGCCCGAGAACTGCACCTGATCCTGCGCCAGCGGCAAAGGCTCGCCGCGCGCCACGCGGATCTGCCATTCGACCAGGTCCAGGCCGGTGATGGCTTCCGTCACCGGATGCTCGACCTGCAGGCGGGTATTCATCTCCATCAGGTAGAACGCGCCGTCCTGCACCAGAAACTCCACCGTGCCCGCGCCCACGTAGCCGGCAGCCTGCGCCAGCTGCACCGCGCAGGCGCCCATGTGGTTGCGCAGCGCGGCGTCCACCGCCGGGCTGGGCGCCTCCTCAATGATCTTCTGGTTGCGCCTCTGTACCGAGCAGTCGCGCTCGCCCAGATGGATGCAGCGGCCGTGCGCGTCGGCAAACACCTGTACCTCGACGTGGCGCGGCGCGAGCAGCGCGCGTTCGAGCAGCACGCGGTCGCTGCCGAAGGCGGCCTGCGCCTCGGAGCGGGCGCTGGCCAGCGCGGCGGCAAAGTCCTTGGCGTCGGCCACCAGCCGCATGCCGCGCCCGCCGCCGCCGGCCACGGCCTTGACCATCACCGGGTAGCCGACCTGCTGCGCCTGCGCGGCCAGCAGCGCCTCGTCCTGCGCGTCGCCGTCGTAGCCGGGCAGGCAGGGCACGCCAGCCTGGCGCGCCAGTGCCTTGGCGCCGGCCTTGTCGCCCAGCGCGCGGATCGCCGGCGGCGGCGGGCCGATCCAGGTCAGGCCCGCCTGCTGCACCGCCTCGGCGAAGTCGGCGTTCTCGCTAAGGAAGCCGTAGCCGGGGTGGACTGCGTCGGCGCCGCTGTCGCGCGCTGCCTGCAGCAGCTTGTCTGCGCGCAGATAGCTCTCTGCCGAGGTCTGGCCGCCCAGCGCGCAGGCGGTGGTGGCCTCGCGCACGTGCAGCGCGCCGGCGTCGGGGTCGGAGTACACCGCCACGGTCTGGATGCCCATGGCGTGGGCGGTGCGGATGACGCGGCGCGCGATCTCCCCGCGATTCGCAATCAGGATTTTTTTCATGTGTCGTGCCTTTGCGGCGGGATCGAGGGGCAGTGCATGCGCGTCAGTCCCGCGCTTTCTTGGCAATGCCCATGGTCTTGGCCAGGATGCCCAGCATCACCTCGTCGGCGCCGCCGCCGATGGAGCCCAGACGGCCGTCGCGGTAGGCGCGCGAGATGCGGTTGTCCCAGGTAAAGCCCATGCCGCCCCAGAACTGCAGGCAGGTGTCAGCCACCAGGCGGCTGGTGCGGCCTGACTTGAGCTTGCACATGGTGGCCAGCTCCAGCACGTTCTTGCCGCCGACGTATTCCTCGCAGGCGCGGTACAGCATGCAGCGCAGCGCCTCGACCTCGGTGGCCAGCTCGCCCATCTTGAACTGGAACCACTGCATGTCGGCCAGGCGCTGGCCGAACATGGCGCGCTGCTGCGCGTATTCGATGGTCAGGTCGATCAGCTGGCGCAGGCCGCCCGCGTTGGACGCGGCAGCCCACAGGCGCTCTTCCTGGAATTGCTGCATCTGGTAGACGAAGCCCTTGCCTTCCTCGCCGATCAGGTTGCGCCGGGGCACGCGCACGTTGTCGAAGAACAGGTGGCCGGTGTCGCTCGAATGCATGCCGATCTTCTCGATCTTGTGCGCGGTGATGCCGGGCACAAGCTTTCCGTTCTCGCGCAGGCGCACCATGATCAGGCTCTTGTTGTGGTGCGTGTTGCCGCCCACGGGCTCGCTGGTGTTGGCCAGCATGCACATCCAGTCGGCCTGCAGGCTGTTGGTGATCCACATCTTCTCGCCGTTGATCACGTAGTCGTCGCCGTCCTTCTTGGCCGTGGTGCGCACCGACGACACGTCGCTGCCCGAGCCCGGCTCGGACACGCCGATGCAGCCGACCATGTCGCCGGCAATCGCCGGCGCCAGGAATTCATGGCGCAGCGCGTCGCTGCCAAAGCGCGCCAGCGCCGGCGTGCACATGTCGGTCTGCACGCCAATGGCCATCGGGATGCCGCCGCAGCCGATGTGGTGCAGCATCTCTGCCATGGCCACGCCGTAGGAATAGTCCAGCCCGGCGCCGCCAAATTCCACCGGCTTGGTCAGACCCAGCAGCCCCAGGTCGCCCAGGCCCTTGAAGACCTGGTGCGCGGGGAAGATGCCGGCCTTCTCCCACTCGTCCACGTGCGGGGCGATGTGGTCGTCGATGTAGCGCTTGAGGGTGCGCTGAATTTCCAGGTGTTCATGGTTCCATTGCATGGTGGGTCTCCTTGGGGTTTGCGTCGTGTGTGTTGGTGGGTTGGAAGGGGTGGATCGGTCTCATTCCATTTTTAAATCAAACGGTTACTTTGTCGGCTTCGCTTGCCGTGCTACAGCACTGTCTGCGCTGCGCCTTCGCGTACCCGATTGATTGAAAAATGGAATCACATGCGCGGCAGGCTGAACTGCAGCGGGTGCATCTGCCGGCTGTTGGCGTCGGCAAAGATGGCCAGGCACTGCGCCAGTACGGCGCGGGTGTCGCGCGGGTCGATCAGGCCGTCGTCCAGCATCTGGCCGCTGGTGTAGAAGGCGTCGGCCTGGCGTTCGAAGTTCTGCACGATCTGCGCGGTCTGTGCATCGAGCTGCGCGCGCATGGCGTCGTCCATGGCCACGCCCTTGCGCGCCAGGCCCGCCTCGGCCACGGTGCGCATGGTCTGCGCGGCCTGCTCGGCACCCATTACCGCGGTGCGCGCGTTGGGCCAGGCGAACAGAAAGCGCGGCGCGTAGGCACGCCCGCACATGCCGTAGTTGCCCGCGCCAAAGCTGGCGCCGCACTGGATGGTGATCTGCGGGATCAGGCGCGCCGCGTTGGTCACCGCCTGGATCATCTTGGAGCCGTGCTTGATCATGCCGGCCTGCTCGCTGTCCTTGCCGACCATGTAGCCGGTGGTGTTCTGCAGGTAGACCAGCGGCTGGCCGAGCTTGCACATCCACTGGATGAAATGCGTGGCCTTGTTGGCGCCGGCCACGTCGATCGGGCCGTTGTTGGTGATGAAGCCCACGGGCTGGCCGTAGATGCGCGCCTGAGCGCAGATCGTGGCCGCGCCGTAGTCGGGCTTGAATTCCAGCAGTTCGGAGCGGTCGGCCAGCCGTGCGATCACCTCGCGCATGTCCACCGGCTGGCGCAGATCCTCGGAGAACAGGCCGAGCAGGTCGTCGGCCGCCAGCGCGGGCGGGGCCGGGTCGGCCGGGGGCAGGGCGCGGCTGGCCCAGCCCAGGCCGCCTACCACCTGGCGCGCAATGCCAATGGCCTCGCGGTCGTCGCCGGCCAGGTATTCGCCCAGGCCGGTGGTCTGGCAATGCATCTCGGCTCCGCCCAGCTCCTCCTCGGTGGCAATCTCGCCGGTGGCGGCCTTGAGCAGCGGCGGGCCGGCCAGAAAGGCGCGCGAGCGGCCCTTGACCATGATGACGATGTCGGACAGCCCCGGCATGTAGGCGCCGCCCGCGGTGCCCGAGCCGTGCTGGATGGTGACGATGGGAATGCCCGCGGCGGACAGCCGCGCCAGGTTGCGAAACAGCGCGCCGCCCTTGACGAAGCCCTCGACGCGGTAGCGCATCAGGTTGGCGCCGGCGCTCTCGACCAGGAAGACGAAGGGCAGCCTGTTCTCCAGCGCGATTTCCTGCGCACGCAGCATCTTCTCGCCGCCCATGGGCTGCATGGCGCCGGCGTTGATGCCCGAGTCGTTGGCGACGATCATGCAGCGCACGCCATTCACCCAGCCAATGCCGGCCAGCACGCCGCCGCCGGGCACGGATCGATCCAGGTCGTCGGTGTCGGCGCCATAGCCGGCCAGTGCCGACAGCGGCAGCCACGGCGCGCCGGGGTCGAGCAGCAGTGCGATGCGCTGCCGCGGCAGCAGCTGGCCGCGCCGCTCGAACGCGGGCAGCGAGCGCAGCGATGCGCGGGCGGCGCGCTCCTCCAGCGCCTGCCACTGCGCAATGCGCGCCAGCAGCGCAGCCTTGCGCTCGGCCGTGGCCCTGGACTGGCCGTTGAAGCGCGACGCGAACGGCAGGAAGGAGGTGGTGGGCTGGCTGGGGTTCATTGGAGAAAAAAGCATGGCGGTGTTGCGGGTGGGTGCGGTGTGCCGGGGGTCACGGGCGCGTGGCAGGCGTGCTTGCGCCAGCATTGGCGGCGGGCAGCGGCGCAATGAAGATCGCCATGTAATGCCCGGCCAGCGCCGGCAGCGACAGCTTTTGCCGCCGGTCGTACCAGGTCAGCGTGCCGTGCAGGCTGCCAAACAGCGCCAGCCGGGTGATGGACGCCGGCGCGCGCAGCAGGTCCTGGTCTTCGAGCTCGGCCAGAACCTCGATCCAGGCCTGCTCATAGCGGTTGCGGATGTCGCGGATCGCCGCGTGGTGCTCCTGCAGCAGCGCACGCTGCTCGGTCACCATCACCGCGATGAAGTCGTTGCCGGGGTCGAGCAGCACATGCAGGTGGTGCAGCACCAGCGCGGCCAGCCGGTCGCGCGCGCCGGCGCTGGCCGGCAGGCGGGCCAGCGCGCGCTGCTGGCTGTGCAAGGCCTTGTCCATGCCGTGCTGCATGACGGCGAACAGCAGCGCGTTCTTGCTCTTGAAGTGATAGAAGGGCGAGCCGCTTTGCATGCCCGACGCGGCGGCGATGTCGCGCGTGGTCGTGGCGTCGAAGCCCTTCATGCGAAAGCTGCGGGCGGCGATCGCGATCAGCTCGTTGCGCCGCGCGTTGCCGTCGCCGCCCTGCCCGCGCGGGCGCCCGGCCTTGCGCGGCGCCTCGGGCGCGGTAGCGGCGCCTGGAGCGCCGCCGTCATCGGTTTCAACCGTAGGTGCAGACTGGGAATGCATGTCCGCCAGTGTGGGTGAAGCAAATGATTTAATCAATCAAGCGATTGCTTGAAAAAATAGTTAGAAACCCTTGGTTGTACGGAGGCGTGCCAGTTGCTCACACCAGCAGTAGGCGCAAGAAAGCCGGTGGCCAGCGCGCCTTATCGCGCCGCCTTGTCACCCTGCAGGGCTGCCAGGCGGCGCATGGCGTGCGCCAGAATGGCCGCGTGCAGTGCCACGGCGATGGCCAGCCCGGCAGCGTGGTGCGCCAGCGAGCCTGCCCCCGCGTGCTGGATCAGCCAGAGCGTCGTGCCGCCGAGCGGCACGAACACGAGGACGGCGGTTGCCAGACCCGGGTTGTAGCGGCGAAGCACGACGGCATGCACGATGTGCACCAGCGCATTGACCAGCATGAGGTAGGTGGCAGCCAGCGCCCAGCCCAGGTGCTGCGTGGCCGCGGCGTGAAACGCCAGCGTGAGCAGGCCCCATACCACGGGAACGTTGATGATGAACACGGCCAGCGGGGTGAGAACCTCGTGGCCCCTGCCGATGTGCATGTTCACGAACCGCCGGAACCGGTCGTGGTCGTGCTCCTCGTACTGGTGGAGCATGTACGCAGGCAGGTGCAGAAACACCGCGACTTGCGCCAGCGGCCGGCCGGCGAGAAGCGCCGGGGCCAGCGCCAGCAGCAGGACGGCGGCAAGCGCGCCGCCGTAAACCCAGAAAGAGACCAGTCGCTGCACCATGGGCGCCACCTTTGCCAAGCCAAGGTGGCCCGGCCACCTTCATGCAGGCGATGATGCGGCCTGGCTGGTCGAGGCACAACCCGGAGAGCGCGGGAGCAGGCCCGGGGCGCGATCTCTCAGAACCCGTTCTCAATACCGGGGCTGGTGGCGCTCGATGGCTTCGCGCACCGCGGGGCTGATTGCAAAGCCCTCGCCGTACTGCTCGGCCAGCTGCTGCGCGCGGGCGCAGAAGGCGTCCACACCGGTGCCGTAGATGAACTGCATCGCACCGCCCGTCCAGGCCGGGAAGCCGATGCCGAAGATCGAGCCGATGTTGGCGTCGTGCACGCTGGTCAGCACACCCTCCTGCAGGCAGCGGGCGGTTTCGATGGCCTGGCGGTAGAGGATGCGATCCTGGATGTCCTGCACGCTCCAGGGTTGGCCCGGCTTTTCGAACAGCGCCTTGAGCTGCGGCCACAGCTGCTTTTTGCCGCCGGCGGGGTAGTCGTAGAAGCCGCCGCCACCGGTGCGGCCCGGGCGGTGCAGTTCCTTGACCATGCGCTCGACCAGCAGCTGGCCGGCGGTGGCTTGGTAGGTCTTGCCCTCGGCGGCGAAGTCGGCACGGGTCTGGTCCATCACGTGCACGCTCAAGGAGAGCGCGGTTTCGTCGAGCACCGCCAGCGGGCCGACCGGCATGCCGGCCTGCATCGACGCGTTCTCTATCACTGCCGCCGGGATGCCCTCGGCCAGCATGGCCGCGCCTTCCATCACGAAGGTGCCGAAGGTGCGGCTGGTGTAGAAGCCGCGCGAGTCGTTGACGACGATGGGTGTCTTGCCCAGCGCCTGCACGTAGTCGAAGGCGCGGGCAACGGTGGCGTCGTCGGTCTGTTTGCCGCGGATGATCTCGACCAGCTGCATCTTGTCCACCGGGCTGAAGAAGTGGATGCCGATGAACTTCTGCGGCGCGCGGCTGGCCTGGGACAGGCCGCTGATCGGCAGCGTCGAGGTGTTGCTGGCGAAGAAGCCGCCGGCGGCCAGATGGGGCTCGGCCTCCTGCGTCACCTTGGCCTTGAGCTCGCGGTTCTCGAACACCGCCTCGATGATCAGCTCGCAGCCTTGCAGGTCCGTCGCGCTGCCGGTGGGCGTGATGCGCGCCAGCAGCGCGTCGCGCGCCTCGGCGCTCATCCGGCCTTTTTCCACGCGCTTGCCGGCCAGCTTGGCGCTGTAGGCCTTGCCGGCCTCGGCCTTCTCGGTGCTCACGTCCTTGAGCACGGTGGCGATGCCGCGGCTGGCCTGCGCCCAGGCGATGCCCGCGCCCATCATGCCGGCGCCGAGCACGCCGACCTTGGCGGGCTTGAAACGCTCGGCCGCGGCTGGGCGCGACTTGCCGCTCTTGATGGCGTTCAGGTCGAAGAAAAAGGTGTTGATCATGTTCTTCGCCACCGGGCTGGTCATCAGGCCGGCCAGGTAGCGGCTTTCGATGCGCAGAGCGGTGTCGAAATCGACCTGCGCGCCCTCGGCCATGGCCGAGAGGATGGCCTCGGGCGCAGGGTAGCGTCCGCGCGTGGTCCTCTTGAGCATGGCGGGCGCCACGCTCAGCGCGCCGGCCACCTTGGGGTTGCTCGGCGTGCCGCCGGGAATCTTGTAATTCTTGTCGTCCCAGGGCTGGTGCGACGCGGGGTGGGCGGCGATGTGCGCCAGCGCGGCGGGCAGCAGCTCGTCGGGCGTGGCGACCAGCGCGTGCACCAGGCCCAGCTCCAGCGCCTGCTGCGGGTTCATCAGCTTGCCTTCGAGCAGATAGGGCTGGGCGCCCAGCAGGCCGAGCAGGCGCACCGTCTTGGTCACGCCGGTGGCGCCGGGCATCAGGCCGAGCGTGACCTCGGGCAGGCCGAACTGGGTCTTGGGGTTGTTGGTGGCAATGCGGTGGTGGGCCACCAGCGCCACCTCCCAGCCGCCGCCCAGCGCCGTTCCATTCAGGCAGGCGACGACCGGGATGCCCAGCGTCTCCAGCGTGCGGAACTGCTTCTTCATGCGCTCGATTTCGGTGAACACCTGGGGCGCGTCGGCGGGCGTCAGGCGCATCGTCGCCTTCAGGTCGGCGCCGGCAAAAAAGCTGCTCTTGGCCGACGCGAGCACGACGCCCTTGAGCGCGGCGCCAAGCTTCTCGCGGTCGGCCAGCACCTGCGCGGTGACGGTGGCCAGGTCGTCCTGCCAGCGCTGACACATGGTGTTGACGGGCGAGCCCTGCTCGTCAAAGGTGATCAGGGCGATCTGGCCATCGTCCTGGGCGGCGATCAGTTCGTAGCGGATGGTGTCCATGGCAATCTTTCAATCTCTTGGAATAGGGGCGTGGCTTACAGGCGCTCGACGATGGTGGCTATGCCCATGCCGCCGCCCACGCACAGCGTGACCAGGCCATAGCGCAGGCCGCGGCGGTGCAACTCGTCGATCACCGTGCCCAGCAGCATTGCGCCGGTGGCGCCCAGCGGGTGGCCCATGGCGATGGCGCCGCCGTTGACGTTGACCTTCTCGTGCGGCACTTCCAACTCTTTCATGAAGCGCATCGGCACGGCGGCGAATGCCTCGTTGACCTCGAACAGGTCGATCTGGTCGATGGTCAGGCCCGCCTTGGCCAGCACCTTGCGCGTGGCGGGCATGGGGCCGGTGAGCATGATGGTCGGGTCGTCACCACTCACCGCGGTGGCGACGATACGCGCGCGCGGGCTCAATCCGTGCGCGCGGGCGGCGGCGTCGTTGCCGATCAGAACGGCGGTGGCGCCGTCGACGATGCCCGAGGCGTTGCCCGCGTGGTGCACATGCTGGATGCGCTCGACCTGCGGGTAGCGCTGCAGCGCCACGGCGTCGAAGCCCATGCCGCCCAGCTGCTCGAACGAGGGCTTGAGCGCGGCCAGGCCTTCGAGCGTGGTCTGGGGCTTGATGAATTCGTCCTCGGCCAGAATGGTCTGGCCCAGGAAGTCGCGCACCGGCACCAGCGAGCGGCTGAACCAGCCCTCGGCGCGCGCCTTGGCCGCGCGGCGCTGCGACTCGACGGCGAAGGCGTCCACGTCGGCGCGGGTAAAGCCGTCGAGCGTGGCGATCAGGTCGGCGCCGATGCCCTGGGGCACGAACAGCGTCTGCAGGTTGGTGGCAGGATCCTGCGCCCAGGCGCCGCCGTCGCTGCCAATCGGCACTCGGCTCATGCTCTCCACGCCGCCGGCCACTACCAGGTCTTCCCAGCCGCTGGCGACTTTCTGCGCCGCCAGGTTCACCGCCTCCAGGCCCGAGGCGCAGAAGCGGTTGACCTGCACGCCGGCGCAGCGCCAGTCCCAGCCGGCCTTGAGCGCGGCGACCTTGGGCAGCACCGAGCCCTGCTCGCCGATCGGCGAGACGATGCCCATGACCACGTCGTCGACGGCGGCGGTGTCGAAGCCGTTGCGCTCCTTGAGCGCCGACAGCACGGTGACGGCCAGGTCGATGGGCTTGACCTCGTGCAGGCTGCCGTCCTTCTTGCCCTTGCCGCGCGGGGTGCGCAGCGCGTCGAATACATAGGCGGTGGTCATGTGTCTTCCTTTATCAAAATCAAAACAGGTGTTTCTCCTCCCCCTTTGGGAAAGACAGGGATGGGGCGGCATGCGCCTGTGCGCGGCGCCGGCCTCCACCCCCAACCCTCCGCCAGCGGGAGCGGGCATGGCGGGGCATTTCAGCGGGCGGGCAGGCCCATCGCGCGGGTGATCACTTCCTTCATGATCTCGTTGGTGCCGCCGTAGATGCGCTGCACACGCGCGTCGGCCCAGGCGCGGGCGATCGGGTATTCCCACATGTAGCCGTAGCCGCCGTGCAACTGCACGCAGTCGTCGATCACCTTGCACTGCAGGTCGGTGGTCCAGAACTTGGCCATGCTGGCGGTGGCGGTGTCGAGTTGCTTGGCTTGCAGCAGCTCGCAGCATTTGTCCACGAAGACGCGCGCCACCTGCACCTCGGTCTGTGCCTGGGCCAGGGTGAAGCGGGTGTTCTGGAACGCGGCCACCGGCTGGCCGAAGGCCTTGCGCTGCTGCACGTAGGCCACGGTCTCGTCGATGGCGGCCTGGGCGCTGGCCACGGCGCTGATGGCGATCTGCAGCCGCTCCCAGGGCAGCTGCTCCATCAGGCAGACAAAACCCTTGCCCTGCATGGCCGGGCCGCCCAGCAGGTTCCCGGCCGGCACCTTGACGTCGTTGAAGAACAGCTCGGAGGTGTCCTGCGCCTTCATGCCGACCTTCTTCAGGCGCTGGCCCTTCTCGAAGCCCGGCATGCCGCGCTCGACCAGCAGCAGGCTGGTGCCCTTGGCGCCGGCGGCCGGGTCGGTCTTGGCGACGACGATGACCAGGTCGGCATGCCAGCCGTTGGTGATGAAGGTCTTGCTGCCGTTGACCACGTAGTGGCTGCCGCCGGCCGAGAGCTGCGCGGTGGTCTTGACGCCCTGCAGGTCGCTGCCGGCGCCGGGCTCGGTCATGGCGATCGCGCCGACCATCTCGCCGCTGGCAAGCCTGGGCAGGTAGCGGCGTTTCTGCTCCTCGGTGCCGTAGTGCAGGATGTAGGGCGCGACGATTTCGCTGTGCAGGCCGAAGCCGATGCCGCTGCAGCCGGCGCGCGCGATCTCCTCCATCTGCGCCATGCTGTAGCGCAGGTCGGCGCCGGCGCCGCCGTATTCCTCGGGCAGCGTCATGCACAGAAAGCCGTTGTCGCCGGCGCGTGCCCAGACGGCGCGATCCACATAGCCCTGTTCCTCCCACTGCGCGTGGTGCGGGGCGATTTCCTTGTCGATGAAGCGGCGGAAGCTGTCGGCAAACGCCAGGTGTTCGCTGTCGTAGAGAGTGCGTTCGATCATGGTGTTCGGTATTTATACAAAGCAAATGCTTGGTTAAATTCTGACAGCGAAAAACACGATCTCCAAGCCCTGAAAACACCAAACCGCCCCAAGGGGCGGTCTGATGTGTCACCAAGGTGATTCAGGAGGTCAGTCGTCGATGTAGTCGGCCACCACCTTCCAGCGCCCATCCTGGATCTGCGACAGGCGCGAGGCGTTGCTGCCCAGGTGCTTGGTGGGCGAGAAGCTCATGCTGGGCATGCCGAAGATGTCGGGCTCGGAGGTGAAGCTGTCCATGGCCTTGACGAAGCTGTCGGTGCTCAGGTTGGCGCCGGCCTTGTGCAGCACCTGGCCGAACACGTCGACCAGCATGTAGCCATAAACCGAGAACACCGCCGGATCCTCGCCGAACTTGGTCTTGTACTTGCTGGCCCAGAAGCGGATCGGCTGCGAGGCGTCGTCCAGGTAGGGCTGCTGCACGGTCATCGTTGCGTACAGGCCGTCCATGGCCTTGCCGCCGAGCTTGTGGATCAGCTCGGTATAGGCGCCGCTGGAGCCGAGGAAGGTCGGGTTGAAGCCGGTCTTGCGCGCCTCGCCGATGGTGCCAATGGTCTCGCGGATCAGCGTGCCGAGCACGACGAAATCGCAGCCGGCGGCCTTCATCTTGGCCACTTGCGACGAGAAATCGGTCGCGCCGCGCTTGAACGAGGTCTTCTCGGCGTATTCCATGCCGATGGTCTTGAGCCCGGCCTCGCCGCCGCGCAGCACCTCCAGGCCGAACTCGTCGTCCTGGTAGATGGCGCAGACCTTGTGCGCGTTCTTCTCCTTGACCAGCTGCGGCGTGCGCTGGCGGATCTGGTCGTAGTAGGTGGCTGCAAACGAGTACTTGAGCCGGTGCAGCGGCTCATACATCTCGCGCGCGGCGGTGACCGGGAAGAAGCTGATCACGTTCTTGGAGAACAGCACCGGAAAGCTGGCCACGTTGCCGGCGGTGCCGATGTGGCCGAGCATCGCGAAGATTTTGTCCTGGTTGACCAGTTTTTGCGCCGCCAGCACCGCGCGCTTGGGGTCGTAGCCCGAATCTTCGACCTTCAGCACCAGCTTGCGGCCGTCGATGCCGCCCTGTTCGTTGATCTCTTCGACGCGCAGAAGCATGCCGTCGCGGATCTGCTTGCCGAAGCCGGCCAGCGGACCGGACAGATCCTGGATGGTGCCAACGGTGATGCTGTCCTTGGTCACGCCCTGCGTGGCCTGGGCGTGGGCGGTGCTGCCAAAGGCGGCAACGGCAAGGGAGGCGAGAGCGATAAGCGTATGTTTCATGGAGTTCTCTGCGGGTGGGTGGTCGGAAAGCGACGCGACATCAGGGCTGGGCGTAGTCGGAGACCACCTTCCAGCGTCCGTCCTGGATCTGCGAGACGCGCGACAGATGGCTGCCCAGACGCTTGGTCGGGCCGAAGGTCTGCTCGGGGCTGCCGAAGATGTCCATCGGGATCTTCATCGTGTCCATGGCCTTGGTGAAGCTGTCCACAGTCAGGTTGGGGCCGGCCTTTTGCGCCGCGGCGATGAAGGCGTCCATGGCGTTGTAGCCGTAGACGGCGAGCACCGAGGGATCCTCGTTGTACTTGGTCTTGAACTTGTTGGCCCAGAAGCGTATGGGCTGCGATTCATCGTCCAGGTAGGGCTGCTGCGCGGTCATCGTCGCGTAGTAGCCGTCCATGGCCTTGCCGCCGAGCTTGTGGATCATCTCGGTGTAGGAGGCGGCCGAGCCGATCGCCGTCGGGTTGTAGCCGCTCTTGCGCATCTCGGCGATGGTGCCGATGGTCTCGCGGATGATGGTGCCCATCACGACGAAGTCGCAGCCTGCGGCCTTCATCTTGGCGACCTGCGAGGAGAAGTCGGTCGCCCCGCGCTTGAACGAGGTTTTTTCGGCGTATTCGACGCCGATGGATTTCAGCCCCGCCTCGCCGCCGCGCAACACCTCCAGGCCGTATTCATCGTCCTGGTAGATGGCGCAGGCCTTCTGGGCGTTCTTCTCCTTGAACAGCCGGGGCGCGTGCGTCTGCAGCTGCTCGTAATAGGTGGCCAGCGACGCGAATTTCAGCGGGTGGGGCGGCTCGTACATTTCGCGCGCGGCGGTCAGCGGGAAGAAGTTGGCCACGTTCTTGCTGAACTGCACCGGCATCGCCGCCATGTTCTGCGCGGTGCCGATGTGGCCGACCATCATGAAGATCTTGTCCTGGTTGACCAGCTTTTGCGCTGCCAGCACCGCGCGCTTGGGGTCGTAGCCCGAGTCCTCGATCTTGAGCACCAGCTTGCGGCCATGGATGCCGCCCTGTTCGTTGATCTCGTCCACGCGCAGCTGCAGGCCCAGGCGTGCCGGCTTGCCCAGGCCGGCCACCGGGCCGGAAAGATCCTGGATGGTGCCCAAAACAATGGTGTCTTTGGTCACGCCCTGCGTGGCCTGGGCGCTGGCCCAGGTACTGGCGACAAACAGCGCGGCGGCGACATAAAGCTGGCGTTTCATCGGCATCTCCTGAACGGGTTGGGTGAATGTGACAGGTTGTTATAGGGCGATGACGGCTGCACAGGCACCCGCACTAACCCTGGCGGTACATGGCTTCGATCTGCGGCGCGTACTTGGTCTGCACCAGCTTGCGCTTGAGCTTCATCGTCGGCGTCAGCTCTTCGTCCTCGGCGGTGAGTTGGGTGTCGAGCAGGAAGAACTTCTTGATCTGCTCGACGCGGGCGAATTTCTTGTTGACCTCGTCGATCACGTCCTGGATCAGCGCCTGCACCTCGGCCGCGCGCGTGAGGCTGGCGTAGTTGGAGAACGGCACGTCGTGATCCTGCGCATATTTCTCGACGTTCTCCTGGTCGATCATGATGATCACCGTCAGATATGCCCGCGCGTCGCCGATGACCACCGCGTCGGTCACGTAGGGGCTGAACTTCAGCTCGTTCTCCAGCTCGCTGGGCGTCACGTTCTTGCCACCGGCGGTGATGATGATGTCCTTCATCCGGTCGGTGATGCGATAGAAACCCTCGTCGTCCACGGTGCCCACGTCGCCGGTGCGCAGCCAGCCGTCTTCGGTGAAGGTCTCGGTGGTTTTTTCAGGCAGGTTCAGGTAGCCCTTGAACACGTTGGGACCCTTGACCTGGATCTCGCTGGTGGCTGGATCAAGCCTCACCTCGTTGAAGCCGATGGCCGGGCCGATCGAGCCGGGCTTGATGCGCTCGGCGCGCATGCCGGTCGAGGCGCCGCAGGTCTCGGTCATGCCCCAGACTTCGAGCATCGGCACGCCCAGCGCCAGATACCACTTGACCAGCTCGGGCGAGATGGGCGCCGCGCCGGTAACCAGGAAGCGCGCGCGGTGAATGCCGATCATCTTGCGCACATTGCCCAGCACCAGCCAGCGCGCCAGGTGGAACTGCGCCTTGAGTGTGGCCGGTACCGGCTGCTGCGCCAGCACGCGGTCGGCAATGCGCGTACCCACGCCAATCGCCCAGGCGTAGGCCAGTTGCTGGACGCGGCTCGACTCCTTGAGCGCGATCATCACGCCCGAATAGAACTTCTCCCACACCCGCGGCACGGCGGTGAAGACGGTGGGCGCGATCTCGCGCACGTTCTCGGGCACGGTGTCGGGGTTCTCGACGAAGTTGAGCTTGCAGCCGGTGTAGAGCGAGAAATACTCGCCGCCCATGCGCTCGGCGATATGGCACAGCGGCAGAAAACACATGGCCTCGTCGGCCTCGCTGCGCGAGACCAGCGTGTTCAGCCCGCGCGCGCTGTAGACCAGGGCCTCGTGCGTGTGCATCGCCCCCTTGGGCTTGCCGGTCGTGCCCGAGGTGTAGACCAGGATGGCAACGTCCTCGGGGCGGGTGGCGGCCACGCGCTCGGCCAGGGCTTCGGGGTGTTGGGCGTTCCATGCGCGCCCCATCTCGCGCAGCGCGTCAAGGCTCAGGATGGACGGGTCGTCGAGCTGGTGCAGGCCCTCCATGTCGAAGACGATGATCTTGTCCAGCAGCGGTAGCCGCTCGCGCACCTCCAGCGCCTTGTCCAGCTGCTCGTCGTCCTCGACGAACAGCAGGCGCGTGGCCGAGTCCTCGCACAGGTAGTGCACCTGGCTGGCGGCGTCGGTCGGGTAGATGCCGTTGGCCACGCCGGCGCAGCTGAGTACGGCGATGTCCGACAGCACCCATTCGATGTTGGTGTTGGACAGGATGGAGGCGCAGTGCCCAGGCGCAAAACCCAGCGCCATCAGGCCGCCGGCGATCTCGCGCACCGCGTCGGCCGTCTGCTGCCAGCTCCAGCTCTTCCAGATGCCGAGCTTTTTCTGGCGCATCCAGGTCTGCGTGCCGCGCTGGCGGGCGGCGTTCCAGAACATCTTGGCCAGCGTGTCGCCTTCGACGACGACGTCGTTGCATGGCTGGATGCGGGACAGATCCCAAAGCGTGGACATGCGGCTCATCTCCAGGTTTTCTTTTTCTTCCAGCGCCGCTCGCCGCGCACGCCTTCGTCCTTCATGCCGAGGTAGAACTCCTTGATGTCGTCCTTCTCGCGCAGCACCTCGCAAGCGCCCTCCATCACGATGCGGCCGTTCTCCAGTACGTAGCCGTAGTCGGACGCATTGAGCGCCATGTTGGCGTTCTGCTCGACCAGCAAGATGGTGGTGCCGCGCTCGCGGTTGATGCGCACCACGATCTCGAAGATCTCCTTGGTCAGGCGCGGGCTCAGGCCCAGGCTGGGCTCGTCGAGCAGGATCAGAGCGGGCGCGGCCATGATGGCGCGCGAGATGGCCAGCATCTGCTGCTGGCCGCCAGACAGCAGGCCGGCGTCTTGCGCGGCGCGCTCCTTCAGGATGGGGAAGTAGCCGTAGACGGTCTCCATGTCGCGCGCCACCGCGTCGCGGTCGGTGCGGGTGTAGGCGCCCATCAACAGGTTGTCGCGCACCGACAGCAGGGGGAACACCTCCCGTCCCTCGGGCACGTGCGACAGGCCGCGGCGCACGATGGCCGCCGGGTCGTGGGCGGTAATGTCCTGGCCCTGGAACACCACGCTGCCCTTGCGCGGGTCGATGATGCCTGAGATGGTCTTGAGGATGGTGGTCTTGCCTGCGCCGTTGCTGCCAAGCACCGTGGCGACCTCGCCGCGCGCGACCTGCAGGCTGACGCCGCGGATCGCCTTGATCGGGCCGTAGCTGCTCTCGACGTTCTGCAGGCGCAGCACGGTGTCGGCAGCGGCGCTTGCGGGGGGGCTGTCCTGGCTCATGCGCGCCTCGCTGGCTGGGCGCCCGCCGGGCGGCGCAGGCTGCTGACGTCGTCGATGCTGCCCAGGTAGGCCTCGGCCACGCCGGGGTGGTTCTGCACCTCGCGCGGCGTACCCAGCGCCAGCACCTCGCCCTGGTTCATCGCCAGAACGCGGTCGGAGACCTTGGAGACCAGCCCCATGTCGTGCTCGACCATCAGCACCGTGATGCCCAGGTCGTTCTTGATGTCCTGGATCCAGAACGCCATGTCGTCGGTCTCCTCCACGTTCAGGCCCGACGAGGGCTCGTCGAGCAGCAGCAGCTCGGGCTCGGTGCACAGCGCGCGCGCCAGCTCGACCACCTTGCGCACGCCATAGGGCAGGCCGGCCACCAGCTGGTCGCGGTAGTGCTGCAGATCCAGGAAGTCGATCACCTCCTCGACCTTCTCGCGGGCGCGTATTTCGGCAGCGCGCACCTTGGGGGTGAAGCACAGCTCGGACCAGAAGCCGCTCTCGCGCTGCGTGTGGCGGCCAATCAAGAGGTTGCTCAGCACGCTGGCGTGCTCGAACAATTCGATGTTCTGGAAGGTGCGCGCAATGCCCAGGCCGGCCACCTGGTGCGCCGGCTGCGCCGTGAGCACCAGCGGTGCGCGGCCGGTGCCGGCATAGGTGATCGACCCGCTGGTGGGCTGGTAGATGCGGCTGATCAGGTTGAACACCGTGGTCTTGCCGGCGCCGTTGGGGCCGATCAGCGTGAACACCTCGCCGCGGCGCACGTCGAACGAGACGTCGCTCACGGCCAGCAGGCCGCCGAAGCGCACCGTCAAGTGCTCGGCGCGCAGCAGCACGTCGGAGGGGAGGGCGGGGGAGTGCGTCGTCATTTCAGGCGATCCGATTTCTGGAACGATTTCTGCCGCTTGAACATGCCCTTGCGGTAGAACGGGAACAGCTCCAGCCAGGTGCGCATCTTCAGCCAGCGCCCGTACAGGCCCAGCGGCTCGAACAGCACGAAGGCCACCAGCACCGCGCCGTAGACGACGGCCTGCAGGCCCGGCGCCTGGCCGATCGCGTCGGGCAGCCAGTCCTTGCCCATCGAGATCAGCTGCGGCATCAGGATCAGGAACATCGCGCCCAGAAACGCGCCATGCACCGACCCCAGGCCGCCGATCACGATCATCAGGAGCAGGTCGATGGACTGCACGATGTTGAACTGGTCGGGCGAGATGAACATCATCTTGTGCGCATACAGCGCGCCGCCAATGCCGGCCAGTGCTGCCGACAGCGCGAACGACAGCGTCTTGTAGCGCGCCAGGTGAATGCCCATGCTCTGCGCCGAGATCTCCGAGTCGCGGATCGCGACGAAGGCGCGCCCGGTCGATGAGCGCAGCAGATTCAGGATGGCCAGCGTGCAGACCACGGCGATCGCCAGGCACAGGTAATAGAAGGACTCGGTCGAGGAGAACTCGTAGCCGGCGATCTGCGGCGGCATCAGCGACTTGCCGCTGTTGCCGCCGGTCACCGACTCCCAGCGGGCGAACACCTCCTCGACGATGAAGCCGAACGCCAGCGTGGCAATGCCAAGGTAAATGCCCTTGACCCGCAGCGCCGGCAGGCCGACGACCACGCCCACGGCCGCCGACAGCCCGGCCGCGCAGGCCAGCGCCAGTGCAAACGGCCAGCCCAGGCCGACCAGCGCCGCCTGGGTGTAGGCGCCCACGCCCAAAAATGCCGCATGCCCGAGCGAGAACTGCCCGGTGAAGCCCGCCAGCAGCATCAGCCCCAGGCCGACGATGCCGTAGATCAGAACGAAGGTGAGTTGCGCCAGCCAGTACTCGGGCGCGGCCCAGGGGGCCAGCAGCAGCGCCAGGCACAGCAGCCCGTACCAGAACACATGGCCGCCGTGCTTGGCCAGGCGGATGTCCTGCGCGTAGCTGGTCTTGAAAATGAATCGCATGGGAGGTTCAGCCTTGGGGGTTCACACTTTCTTGCGCAGCTTCTCGCCGAACAGCCCGTTGGGCTTGAGCATCAGCATTACCAGCACCACGATGTAAGCGGCTGTGTCCTTGAAGCCCTCGGGCAGGTAGAAGCCCGACAGCGACTCGATCACGCCGATCGTCACGCCGCCGACGATGGCGCCCGGCAGGCTGCCAAAGCCGCCGACGACCGCCGCCGGAAACGCCTTCAGGCCGATGAAGCCCATGTTGGCGTGCACAAAGGTGATAGGCGCCAGCAGCAGCCCGGCCAGCGTGGCCACCGCCGCCGCCAGGCCCCAGACCAGGCCGTTGAGGCGCTGCACCGGAATTCCCATGTAGTAGGCGGCAAGCTGGTTTTGCGACGCCGCCTGCATGGCCACGCCCAGGCGGGTGTAGCGAAACATCAGGTACAGCAGCGTGCACAGCAGCACGGTGGAGGCGATCACCATCAGCTGCTCGGCGCTGAGCACCAGCGCGCCCAGCTGGTAGGTCACGTCCTTGTAGGGCACGGGCAGCGCGTGGGTTTCGGTGCCCAGGCCGGGAATCATCGTCACCAGCCCGCGCAACACATAGCCTATGCCGATGGTGAGCATGACGATGGAGAACTGCGGCTGGCCAAGGATGGGGCGTATCACCAGGCGTTCGAGCAGCACGCCGAACAGCGTCATTGCGACCAGGCTGGCCAGCGCCGCCAGCCAGAAGGAAAAGCCCAGGCCCATCAGCACCAGGCCGCTGAACGCGCCCAGCATCATCAGCTCGCCCTGGGCGAAGCTGACGGTCTCGGTGGCCTTGTAGATCAGCACGAACCCCAACGCGATCAGCCCGTAGATGCACCCTTGCGCGATGCCGCTGATCACGAGTTGGATAAATTGCACACTGCGTCTCCAAAGATTTATACAAAGCAACCGCTTTGTATAAATCATGCAGCAGCGCAAGCCGCCGCGCATTCGGTGCTAACCCTCGCTTGCAGTCACCACGGTGATACGCTCACGGCCCCGATTCAATGGCGGGCGCGCATGCGCCCCAGGAGATCCCGAGCATGAACTTTCGACATGCGGCCGCATTGGCCGCGGTGCTGGCCCTGGCGGCCTGCGCCAGCAGCGGCCCGCGCCCGTCCGCAGTGCATCAGAGCGTGGCGCAGGATGGCAGCAAAGTGGTGACCATGGCAGCGCAGCCGCTGGCCTGCGAGGGCATGCGCTGCCCGGTGCTGGCCGCTGCGTGGAGCAGCGCCAAGCCGGGCCAGGCGTTGCTCACCGTGGGCCTGCCGGGCCAGCCGGCCGCGGTGAGCGGCGCGGATTTCCGCCTGATGACCGCTGGCGTGGTGCGCCTGCGCCTGGCCGCGCACGGCGAGGCGCCCCAGCTGGGCTACCCGGCCACCGCGTTCGACGTGCCGCTGACCCTGATCGAACGCATCGCCTACACCCAGCGCAGCTCGGTCAAGGTCTATACCGACGACGGGCGCAGCGTGGAGGAAGGGCTCAACGGCGCCGAGGGCGGCATGGACGCGCGCAACCCGCGCTCGCGCGCCAGCGAGGTGATGGCGCAGTTTCTGGCGGCGGTGCAGTCGGCCGGCGGCGGCGAGGGCCTGCAGGCACCCGGCGGCGGGCTGCTGCAACTTCTGGGCGACGAACGCCAGCGCAAATAAGTTGTGCCTCTGCCCCGGGCAGAGGGCAGCGCAATTCATTCCATTTCCATATCAACCGATTACTTTGTCGGCTTCGCTTGTCGTGCTACAGCACTGTCTGCGCTTCACCTTCGCGTACTCGATCGATATAGAAATGGAATCAGGCGGCGCGCACGCCCTCGCGCTCGCTGCGCTGCACGAAGGTGTGGAACTGCTCGGGCGGCAGCGGCCGGCTGAAGTAATAGCCCTGCACGTGGGTGCAGCCGCGCGCGCGCAAGAAGGCCAGCTGCTCGGCGCTCTCCACGCCCTCGGCCACGGTGGCCAGGCCCAGGCTGCGCGCCAGGTCGACGATGGCGCCGGTGATCGCCTGGTCGTCGGCGTCGGTCTCGATGTCGCGCACGAAGGACTGGTCGATCTTGAGCGCATGCAGGAAAAAGCGCTTGAGGTAGCTCAGCGATGAATGGCCGGTGCCGAAGTCGTCGATCGCCAGGCGCACGCCCAGCTCGCCCAGACGCTGCAGCTGCGCGGCGGCGGCCTGCGGGTTCTTCATCGTGGCCGCCTCGGTCAGCTCGAGCTCCAGCTCGTCGGCCCTGGCACCGGTCTCCTGCAGCACGCGCGAGACCAGCGCGGGCAGCTCGACCTGGTTGAACTGCACGGCCGACAGGTTGACCGCGATGCGCAGCGGCGGCAGCCCCTGCGCGCGCCAGGCCACCAGCTGCGCCATGGCGGTGCGCAGCACCCATTCGCCAATCGGCACGATCAGTCCGCCGGATTCGGCAATCGGAATGAATTCGGCCGGCGAGACCGCACCCCACTGCGCCGAATGCCAGCGCAAGAGCGCCTCGGCGCCGACCACGCGCCCGTCTTCGAGCGCGATCTGCGGCTGGTAGACCAGGTGCAGCTCGTTGCGCGCCAGCGCCAGCTTGAGCGCGCTGGCCAGCGCCAGCGTGCGCGCCGAGTGCTCCTGCATCGCCGGCGTGAAGAAGCAATAGCTGTTGCGGCTGTCCTGCTTGACGCGGTACATCGCGGTCTCGGCGTTCTTGAGCAGGTCGTCGAATTCCCGGGCGTCGTCCGGGTACAGCGCAATGCCCATCGACGCCGACAGCGCGATCTCCTGGCCCGCCAGCTGCAGCGGCTGGTCCAGCGTCCTGAGCAGCCGCTCGGCCAGCTGCGCCAGCTCGCCCTGGCCGATGTCGGGCAGCAGCGCGATGAATTCGTCGCCCGACTGGCGCGTGAGCATGTCCTGCGGGCGCAGCGTGGCGCGCAGGCGGTGCGCCATCTCCAGCAGCAGCAAGTCGCCCATGCTGTGGCCGAGTGCGTCGTTGACGTCCTTGAAATGATCCAGATCCAGCCACAGCAGCGCCAGCGATTCGCTGCGCGAGCGTGCGTGCAGAAACTGCTCCTGCAACAGGCTGCGGTTGGGCAGGCCGGTGAGCTGGTCGTACTGCGACAGGTGCTGGATGCGTTCGGCACTGCGTTTCTTCTCGGAAACATCCTCTTTGTGCGCCAGGTAGTGGGTGACGGCGCCCTGGGGGTTGCGCACCGGGTAGATCAGCACCGACTCGGTGTATTCGCGCCCGGCGCTGTCGCGGTTGACCAGCTCGCCCGACCAGGACTGGCCCTTGCCGAGCCGCTCCCACATCGCGCGGTAGGTGCTGGGCGCGGTCTTGCCCGACTGCAGCAGGCTGGGGTTGCACCCCAGCACCTGCTCTTGGGTGTAACCGCTGTTGCGCGTGAAAGCCTTGTTGACGTATTCGATGCGCGCCTGCACGTCGGTGATCACGATGGCCACCGGGCTTTGCTCGACCGCTTCGGACAGCAGGTGCAGGCTTTGTTCGTCGCGCTGGCGTGTGGTCACGTCGCGCGAGAGCATGAAGAAGCGCTCGCCCTGGTCGTCCTGCACGCGTTTGTAGGACACCGACAGCTCGAACCAGCGGTGGTTCCCGGCGGCCTCGCCCAGGTCAATGACCTTGCCGCGCGAGACGCCGTGCTCGCGCGCCTCGTCCAGCGCCGCGTAGGCGGTGCGGGCGGCCTCGGCCGGCAAGATCTCGGCCAGCGATTTGCCTTGCACGCCCCCGGTTGGGCCGTGCAGCTGCTCCAGGTTGCCGGTGTGCAGGCGCAGGTAGCGCCCATGGCCGTCGAACTCGAAGAACAGGTCGGGCAGGGCGTTGAGCGTGGCCGTAAGGCGCTGTTCGGAGGCATGCAGCAGTGCATACGGGCGGCGTACGGTCTGGCCGAAGACGGCGCGAAAGACGAAGACACAGGCCAGCGTCGTGTACGCATGGCCGAGCAGCACGGTCAGGTCGGTGACCTGCTCGTACAGCGCGAACAGCAAGCTGCCCATCGCCATCAGGCTGGAGGCGACGAACAGGCGGCGGGCGTCCGTGCCGTGGGGGTGGCGCGCGTGGCCGCAAAAGACCACGGCGGCCCACAGGTAGAGCGCAATGAGCAGCACTTCGGCGCCGATCTTCCAGCCGGCAGGCCCCTGGCCCGGGATGAAGGCGGTGGGCAGCAGCGCGGGCGCGCCCAGGGCGAGCAGCAGAACCAGGACGACGAAGCCGGCGATGATCATGCCCACCGGCCGCTGACCGCGGCCGCGAACCGCAGGCGGGGCCTGGCCGTTCCAGGGCGACATGGCCGCGCCCAGCAGCGCCAGCGCCGCCAGCAGGCGCGCAGCCAGTGACAGGACAATCGACTTGTCCGGCGAATTTGGCGTGATGAACACCGGCATGCCGGCATAGGACAGCATGTGCGCAAAGTCCAGCAGCGCCACGCCCAGAAAGGCGTGGCCAAGCAACAGCACATGGGTGGGCAAGCGGGTGTGGCGGGCGCTGCTGTAGACCACGGCGAACACCAGGCTGGCCAGCACGATGGCCATGGTCTCCAGCGCCAGGTGCATCGGCATATGCCAGGCATCGTGGCGTGCCGTCAACGTAGGCGCGGGCAGCAGCACGACCAGCAGCATCAGCAGCGCAGATGCCCCGACGGTCCTCAGGCTGCGGTGCATCTGGCGCCGGCGCTTGGAGGGTGAGGACAGGTCGGTCGACATACGGGGCGGCAAAGCAAACAATTGTAAATGCGAACGTGCGGGTAATCTTGATGTGAGTCAAGATCGGGCGCCCGCCCACGCTGCGCTTGACGCACCGCGGTGCGCAATACCCCGGCAACCATGGGGCTGTGATCCGTGGACGCGGCGAAAGAGGGCGTGTCGGTCAATGGCCCTCAATCGGTGCAACCAGTGGCAGGCGCAGTTGCACCTGCAGTCCGGGCTGGGCCGGCGCCAGCTGCAGACTGCCGCCGCCGCTGTGCATGATGCGGTCGGTGATCGTCAGCCCCAGGCCGCTGCCGGGGCTTTGGCCGCTCTTGCGCCAAAAGCGCTGCAGCGCCCGCTCGCAATCCTGCTGGCTCATGCCCGGGCCCTGGTCGCGCACCGTGATGGCGAGCTGCCCGAAGGGTGTCTGCGCCGTTGGCGCGGCCAGCTGCAATGCCACGGTGACCGGCGCGTCGCCATGGTGGTGCTCCAAGGCGTTGTTCAGCACATTGGTCAGCGCGGCAGCCAGCAAGGGGGCGGGCAGAGCGACGCAAGCCGCTTCCCAAGCCGCATCGTCCGCCTGCGGCCGGCAGTGCAGTGCGACCTCCGCGCAGGCCTGGCCGGCGTGGGCGCGGCTTTGCGCAATCGCCTGCTCCAGCGTTTGCAGGAGCACAGCGCCGCAGGTCAGGCCGCGCTCGCGCTCGGGCGTGCCTTCGGCCTCCAGGCGCGCCAGTTCCAGCAACTGCTCCATCATGTGCTGCATCTGCGCAATGCCTTGCTGCGTCTGCTCCAGCGCCTGATGGCAAGTGCCGTCCTGCCCGCCGCGCGCCAGCGCCAGCTGCGCCACCTGCACATGGGTCTTGATGGCGGTCAGCGGTGTGCGCAGCTCGTGGGCGGCATCGGCGCTCCAGCGCCGCTCGTGTTCCATCAGCGCGTGGGTGCGCGTCAGCAACTGATTGAGCGCATCGACCACCGGGCCCAGTTCCTGCGTGTCGCTGCCGGCGGTCAGCGCGTCGGTGCTGCCGGTCGGCTGCTGCTGCAACTCGCGGCGCAGGCGCTGCAGCGGGCGCAGGCCGTGGGTGGTGATCCACCACGACAGCAGCGCAACGCCGGCCAGCGCCAGCGCGAAAGGCCAGGCCAGTGCGATCCAGGTCTCACGCGCCATCTGTGCGCGCAAGTCCAGCCGGTCGGCCGTGGCCACGCGCAGGCCGCCCTCTTGCAGCACATAGGTGCGCCACAGCTTGCCGCCCTTGGTCGCCTGGCCAAAGCCCGTCGCCGCCAGCGAAGCGTGCTCGGGCGCGCCCGCGGTGCGTGCAATGGGCAGCATGTCGACCTCGCTGCGCACCAGGCTGACCTCGCAGGCCACGCCGTCGCGCCCGATCACGGTCTGCAGCGTTGGCTCCAAGCCGGCCGGAACGGGCAAGCCATCGCGGCCGTGCGGCTGCAACTGCTGGGCAATGCTGGCGACCATGTGGGCCGAGGCCACCAGACGCTCGTCGAGCATGGCGTTGAGCTCATGCTCCAACCGCTGCAGCCGCCACCAGCCGACGCTGCCCCACAGCAGGCAGGAGGCGGCCACCAGCGCCAGCACCAGGCGCAGGCGCAGGCTGCGTGGCTTGGAGGCGGGGGCGGTCATGGCTGCGGGGCGTGCGCGGGCGCGCCGCCGCTGCTGCAATAGGCCGCGCCCAGGCGAAAGCCCAGGCCGCGCACAGTCTCGATGATGTCGGCACCCAGTTTTTTGCGCAGGTGGTGCACGTGGACGTTGACGGTGTTGCTCTCCACCGACTCGGCGCTGTCATACAGGCTGTCGTGCAACTGGGCCGTGCTCAGCACCCGGCCATGCGCCCGGGCCAAGGCAGCCAGCAGCAGCGCTTCGCGGCGCGGCAAATCGATGCGCTCGTCGCCGCGCCACAGCAGACCGCTGGCCGGCTCGAGCGTGAGCGCGCCCAAGGCCAGCGGCTCTTGCGCGCCGTCTTGCGCCTGGGCCGCGGGCGCCCGGCGCAGCAGGGCCTGCAGGCGCAGTGCCAGCTCGGTCAGGTCGAAGGGCTTGGCCAGATGGTCGTCGCTGCCGCTGCGAAAGCCGTCGATGCGATCCTCCAGCGCCGAGCGCGCACTCAGGATCAGCACCGGCAACTGCACGCCGGCCGCGCGCCATTGGCGCAGCAGCTGCAGGCCGTCGCCGTCGGGCAGGCCCAGGTCGAGCACGCAGGCGTCAAAGCGGTTTTGCGCCTGCAGCGCCCGGGCCTGTGCCAGCGTATGGGCCAGCGTGCAGGCAAAGCCCTGCAGCCCCAGCCCGGCCTGCAGGCCGCTGGCGACGAGGGCGTTGTCTTCGACGAGGAGGATGTGCATGGACGCGAGGCCGGTGGCCAAAACGCCTGATTCTATGGATGCGGTCATGGGTGGGTCGGCATCATCCGGGAGGGTGCCGGGTGATGCTGGCGTCCTGGATTCCGGCTTTCGCAGGAATGACGGACGCCACGGAATTGCCGTGCACGTGCCGCGCCCCGTCCTCACACCTTGCGCACCCGAACCGGCAGCCCCTGGCGCACCACCGCGCCCGAGACCCAGTCGATCCACACGTTGTCCCGGGCCGGGCGCGTGGGATCGGCAAAGCCCAGGTCGTTGAGGTTGACACCGCGCCCGTGCTGCGGGTTGTGTGCCGTCGGCTTGCCGTCCACCAGGTGGGCGACGGTGCCCAGCTGCCGATGACCGTAGCCGTACTCGATGGCCACCGCGCCGCAGGCCACGCCTTCGCGCACCAGGGCCACGCCCTGGACGTGGGCGCCGGGCGTCGCCACCTCGATGGTGTCGCCGTTGGCGATACCCAGCTGGCGCGCGTCCTCGCGGTGTAGCGAGATCGGGTTGTGCGGGTGCACCTGGCGCAGGCGGTCGGCGGCGATCGACATGCTGCTCATCAGATTGGACTTGTAGCTGCTCATGGTCAGCGGCCAGTCCTTCTCGGGGTAGTGCGTGCGCATCGCCGAGCCGTCGGCAAAGCGCGTGGCGAACCAGGTCGGGCAGCCGGCGTAGCGCTCGCCGGTCATCGAGTGGCGCATCCTGGCCAGGCCTTCGTGCCACAGCTGCACCGGGAATTTGTGTGCGGCCTTGAGGTGGTCACCCGCCCAGGCGTCGTCTACACGATCGAAGCGCCCGCCGCGCGTCATCACCATGGCGACGCGGCGCAGTTCCTCGGGCTTCAGGCGTTTTTCCAGCTCGGGCATCCAGCGCTTGACACCCGTAATTTCGATGTCGTCGTCGCTGGCCTCGCCCACGGGCTTGCCCATTTGGTAGGCGATGTTGGCAATGGCGCGGATGTACAGGTCTTGCGCGCTTTCCAGGTCCAGCGGTTCGCCGTCTTTCGTGCTCATCGCGCCCTTGCCAAAGCCGGGCAGCTGCAGCTCCTTGGCGACGGCGAACAAAAAGCTCTCCAGGCTCACCGGCTGGCCGTCGGCCGTCTGCGCCGTAGCGGGTTTGACCACCGGCCAGCGCACGGTGCTGGTCTTGGCGATCACGTCGGCCCAGGGTGCGCCTATGCCCCAGCTTTCATAGGTGACGGTGTCGGGCACGATGTAGTCGGCCAGGGCCGAGGTCTCGTTGATGAAGGGATCGACCGAGACGAACAGCGGCAGCTTCTTCGGGTCTTTCATGGCGGCGACCAGCGTGTTCTCAAAACCGCAGATGGCGTACACCGGATTGCTCATGTGGTTGATCCAGGCCTTGACCGGGTAGGGGTAGCCCAGAAGGCCTGCGGCCAGCATCTCGCTGCTCATGTTGCCCGGCGCCGGGTACCAGGGAGCCTTGGCGGGGTAGGGGTTTTCGCCCGCGTCCTTCTTGCGCTTGAATTCGCTGGTTTTCTCGTAGGGAAAGCGCGTGCGCGACAAGGCCACGCCGCTGGGTTTGACGGCTCCGGGGAACTGCGCAAAGTTGTAGCGCGGGCCGGGGCCGAACGGGCCGAACGGGCCGGCGTCCAGCACCCAGCCGCCCTTGACGTTCAGGTTGCCGATCAGGTTGTTCAGCATGGCGATGGCGTAGGCGGTGTAAAAGCCCGCGCCGCTCATGGTGCCGCCGTGCGAGTTGGCCACCGCCTGCTTGCCGTGGCTGGTGAACTCGCGCGCCAGGTCTTCGATGTCCTTGACTGGCACGCCGCACAGGTCGGAATACTGCTGCAGCGTCATCTTGTGCGCCTCGGTGCGCAGCTTGACAAAGGCGCTGCAGACTGCCACTGGCGCATCCTCGCCCGGCAGGGTGATTTCCCGCTCGACGATCAACTCGGCCGGTTCGGCGCCGGTGTGCGCGTCTAGGCTGCCGGCGCGTTGCACCAGGATCACGTCTTCGGCAGGCGTTTTGTCATCGACCGGCGCGGGCAGCGGTAGGCCGATGTCGGCGCCGCGCAAGAACTGGCCGTAGCGCGGGTGCTTGGCGTCGTTGATCAGCAGGTGGGTGGCGTTGCTCCAGCTGGCCTCGCCCGCGGCGGCCATGGCGGCGGGGCCGGGCTGGGTCAAAAATGCTGCGTCATAGCGCTCGTTGTCGATGATCCAGCGGATCAGCGCCATGGCCAGCGCCAGGTCGGTCGCGGGCTTGATCGGCATCCAGCGGTTGTTGTCGCCCGCCGCCAGGCTGGACGAGGTGGGCAGCACCGGCGAGACCACCACGTAGCGGTAGGTGTTTTCCTCGCGCGAGCGCGCCTCGGCGAGTTCCCGGCCCATGCGCTGGAAGGGGTTTCCGGCCTGCGCCGGCGCGGTGCCCAAAAAGAGGCCAAAGCGCGAGTTCTTCCAGTCCGGCTTGCCGTGCGGCATGCCTGGGATGTTGCCCAGGGCCGCTGCCGTGCCCACGCGGTAGGTCTGGCCGCAGTAGGCGCCGTGGTTGGCAAAGTTGACCGAGCCGAAGGCCGGGCCGACGAAGCGGCGGATCAGCGGCGTGCGCCCCTCGTTGGAGGCGTCGGTGAACAGCAGCTGATTGGACTTGGGGCCGTACTCGGGGTTGTCGGCGTCGATCAGCGTCTGCGTGTCGCGGATCGCCCGCAGACCGTCCACATGGCCTTCGCCGAACAGGTCGCCACCGTCGCAGATCTCCTGCACCAGCTGCTCCAGGCTGATGCTCTTCCACTGGCCCGAGCCGCGCGGGCCGACGCGCTTGAGCGGGGTGAGTACGCGGTGAGCCGCCTTCTGGTGCGCCAGCATGGCCGAGCCGCGCGCACAGCTGGTGGCGCGCCCTTCCAGGCCGTTGTCGCCGCCTAGCTGCGCCCAGACCTCGCGCACCGGCGTGGCCATGGCTGCGGGCTGGGTGGTCGCCAGCGGGTGGTAGGGGTTGCCGGCAATGCGGATGATTTCGTCCTTCTCGGTGTCGATGCGCACGCGCACGCCGCACTGCGTCCAGCAGCCCAGGCAGCTGCTGGGGCTGACGATCTGCCCCGGCTGGGTCGAGAGCAGGCCGGTGGCCGGGTCGATGCGGAACTCGGGCGTGAGCGAGTTGCCGCGTGTGGCGTGCGCGGTCGCCTTGCCGGCGCTGCCGGTGATCAATCCCTTGGCGCCCTTGGCCACCACCTCGCCGTAGCCGGCGGCAAACGCCGTCAGGCCCCCGGCCACCGCGCCGCCGCGCAGCAGCATGCGGCGGCGGTTGGCGTCGGGGGTGTTCTTCGGGTCTTTGGTTTTGTCGTTCATGGTCTTGCCTTTCGTGGCCGGCGCGTCAGCGGTCCACTCTTGGTTTGATAGCTGTTCGCGCTTGCCTGGTATGCGTTAGAGGCGGTTTTTTATGGATATTTTGTGGATCAGGCGCTGCGCACCTGCCGCGCCGGGAACAACTCCAGCGCCCAGCTGGCCAGCGCCACCAGCGCCACGCACAGGCCGGCCACGCCGACGATGCCCAGCAGCCCACCGCCGCCCAGCGGCATGCTGTACAGGTACAGCCCGGCGCCAAACTTGGGCACGCCCTGCACGCTCATGAACAGCGCCCAGCGGAAGGCCCAGGCGCTGCCAGCCAGCAGCAGGCCGAGCGCCACGCGGTAGTACGGGCAGCCGATGCGCGTCCTGCCGGCCCACAGCACGGCCAGCACAGCCACGCCGCCCAGCGCCGACAGCACCATGCCGATGCGCCAGACCGGGAAGTCGCTCCACAGGCGGGCGGCGGCCATCAGCGACGGCGCGCGCGTCACCAGTCCCAGCGTCGCCCAGCTCAGCGTGGCCAGCACCAGCGCGCTGGCAAGGGCTAGCGTCACGCCGCGCAGCAGCTGCAGCGCGCCGTCCTGCGGGCGCAGGGCAGCAGGCAAAAAACGCTCGACGATGAACATCACGCCGATCGCCGCGAGCCAGCCGGTCAGCGCCAGGTTGACCGGCAGCCAGGCGGTGTTCCACAGCGGGCGCGCGCGCACCACCATGACCTCGGCGCCGGTGTAGACGACGATGCTGAGCGCCGACAGCACCAAGAGCGGCGCGACCAGGCGCATCCAGCCCGGCCGCCCCAGCCACCAGCTGGCGCACAGCGCGAGTGACAGCGTGACGAAGGTCGGCAGCAGCAGCGCGCCGATCGACATCCACGACCAGGGCGTGAAGTGCGCGTAGAAATGCCAGAAGCGCGCTGGCTGGTGCAGGTCGGCCAGCAGCGAGACCGGCGCGGCGATCGCCGCCACCGCCAGCGTGAAGACCACCACCGGCGTCAGCTGCGCCAGGCGGCTGCCTGCGGGCGCGAAGACGCAGGCGGCAGCCAGCAGCGCGGCGCCGGTGGCCACACCGGCAAGAAAGAAATACTGCACCGCCCAGGGCAGCCAGGCCACTTCGTAGGCGGGGGTCAGGAGTTCGATGATCTGCATGGTGTGCGCTCCTTCAATCGTGGGCCACCAGGCGCACGCTGGCCTGGCCGTCGACGCCGTTGACGAACTGGTCGGGCAGGCCGATGTAGAACACGCGCGGCTGGGTCTTCATTCCGGGCTTCAAGACCTTGATGTCGCGCTCGTGCTCGGCCATGCGGCGGTTGATCTCGCTGTGCTCGTCGTTGAGGTCGCCGATCACACGCGCGCCGCCCACGCAGCTCTCCACGCAGGCGGGCAGCAGGCCGACTTCGAGGCGGTGGTCGCAGAAGGTGCACTTGTCGGCGGTCTGCGTCTCGTGGTTGATGAAGCGCGCGTCGTAGGGGCAGGCCTGCACGCAGTAGCCGCAGCCGACGCAGCGGTCGCCATCGACCAGCACGATGCCGTCCTCGCGCTGGAAGGTGGCCTGCACCGGACACACCGGCACGCAGGGCGGCTCCTCGCAGTGGTTGCACAGGCGCGGCAGGCTGACCATGGCCGGCGCCTCGTTGGGGCGGTCCACCTCGTACTGCAGCACCGTGGTGCGGAACTGGCCGATCGGCGGCTGGTTTTCCACCGAGCAGCTCACCGTGCAGGCCTGGCAGCCGATGCACTTGCGGATGTCGACCAGCATGCCCCAGCGCTTGCCCTTCATTCCTTCGCGCCGCGGCGGCTGGTAGTCGGCAATGGCCGCGGCCGCGGGACTTGCGGCGCCCGCCACGCCAAACGTGGTGGCAAGGGCCACAAGATCCTGCAGGAATCCGCGCTTGCCGGGCTGGACGGTCTCTGGCGCCTGGGTGCGCGCCGTCGTGGGTTCTAGTGCCATGGAAATCCTCTGAAACGAATTGCGCAACTTCTCGACCACTGCGTTGGCGCATCAAGCGCCGGCCACCGCTTGTTGCGGCGGGTCAAGAAATAACCTAGGGTTTATTCTTAATGATTTATCGATTATTAGATTTGATAATCATCAATATCTTTGGGTAATTAATTATATTTATATTCCAGACAAACCTTGCGATATTAATAAGCGCAGATTAAGCAAATATTAAATAAATCCGAGCGCATTGCTCGGACATGGTAAATCCGAGGATTCACGGGCCGCCACGGCGCGCCGGACGGGGCAAAATGGGCGCCATACCAACCCGCAATCCAACGCCGGAGGCCTTTCCCATGTCGCTCCAACGTCTTCTGATGCGCTGCGGCGCTGTGTCCGCCGTGCTGTCTTCCATGGCGTGCGCGCCGGCCGCCTGGGCCGCGTGCTACGTGGTGTATGACAACGCCCAGCAGGTGGTGTACCGCTCGCAGACGCCACCGGTCGACCTGTCCAAGCCACTGCACGAGACGCTGCCCGGCATTGCGCCAGGCGGCGCTCTGGTGTTTTCGCTGGGCAACAGCGGCTGCGAGCGCGAATTCAACCGGCTGCCCGCGACTGACACGCTGCGCCACGGCGCAGCGCAGCGCACCCGTACGGCGGCGTCGCGGCGGCTTAAGAGATCGTAAACACGCTCTAATCAAAACAGGGGCGGGCTCTTTGCCGCCGAGGCAATGCAGGGCTGAGACAATCGGCGCATGAGCGAGCCCGTCACCCCCATTCCTGCCCCCAGTCCCGCCAGCGCCGTTGTGCCAGAAATCCGGCCACCTCATTTGCCGGACGATGCGCTGCGCATCCTCTCGATGGATCTGGACGCCCAGGGCGTTGCCCGAAACGCCGACGGCAAGGTCGTCTTCATCGACGGCGCGCTGCCCGGCGAATGGGTCAGCGCCACGACGACGCGGCGCAAGAACAACTGGGAGCAGGCCGGCCTGACGGCCATCCACCGCGAATCGAGCCTGCGCGTGCGCCCGCAGTGCCCGCATTTCGGCCTGCACACCGGCGCCTGCGGCGGATGCAAGATGCAGCATCTGGACATGGGCGCGCAGGTCGCGGTCAAGCAGCGCGTACTTGAGGACAACCTCTGGCACCTGGGCAAGGTGCGCCCACAGATGGTGTTGCGCCCGATTGCAGGCCCCGACTGGGGCTACCGCTACCGCGCGCGGCTGGCGGTGCGCCACGTGATCAAGAAGGGCGTGGTGCTGGTCGGCTTTCATGAGCGCAAGAGCCGCTATATCGCCGACATGGACAGCTGCGCCATCCTGCCGCCGCATGTGAGCAGCATGCTGGTGCCGCTGCGCGGCCTGATCGCATCGATGGACGCGCGCGACACCTGCCCGCAGATCGAGCTGGCCTGCGGCGACACCGTGACCGCACTGGTGCTTCGCCATCTGCAGCCGCTGTCGGACGGCGACCGGGACAAGCTGCGCGACTTTGCCCGCGCGCACGGCGTGCAGTGGTGGCTGCAGCCCAAGGGGCCGGACACGGTGCATCTGCTGGACGAGGGCGGCGAGGTGCTGGCCTACGCACTACCCGAATTCGGCATCACCATGCCGTTTCGTCCGACCGACTTCACCCAGGTCAACCCGCAGATCAACCGCGTGCTGGTCGGTCGGGCGCTGCGCCTGCTCGACGTGCAGCCGCACGAGCGCGTGATCGACTGGTTCTGCGGCCTGGGCAACTTCACGCTGCCGCTGGCCACTCAGGCACGCCAGGTGCTGGGCGTGGAGGGCAGCGAGACGCTGGTTGCCCGCGCACGGGCCAACTATGGCCACAACCAGGGGTTGCGCGCCGCCGGCGCGGCATTGGCATCCACCGAATTTGTCGCGCGCAACCTGTTCGAGATGACGCCCGGGCTTTTGACGGCCGACGGCGTGGCCGACAAATGGTTGGTCGACCCGCCGCGCGAGGGCGCTTTTGCGCTGGTCAAGGCGCTGGCCGACATCCACCAGGCACGCATCGGTGCCGAAGGCGCGCCGCCGCTGCCCGAAAGCGCGCAGGAGTGGACGGCACCGCGGCGCATCGTCTACGTCAGCTGCAACCCCGCTACGCTGGCGCGCGACGCAGGGCTGCTGGTGCACCAGGCAGGCTACCGCTGCACGGCGGCGGGCATGGTCAATATGTTTCCGCACACGGCGCACGTGGAGAGCATCGCGGTGTTCGAGCGCGAAGGCGCATAAGCCAAAGCCCGCATTGCGCGGGCCTGTCATGGGTCGGTTGACGGCGTGGCGCCGATGGCCGCTCAGCTGCGTGGCAACTGCTCGTCGTCTTCACTGTCGCGGCTGCGCCGGCGGGGCTTGGCGGGTTCGGGCGCCAGCTGCGTGAGCACCGAGGGCGTGCCTTCGATCTTGTTCTCGCGCATATACAAGTCCATGTCCTTCCAGCCGGCGAACACGTCGGCCTTGTTGGCCGCGGGGTTGAGCGTGTAGCAGTCCTCCAGGCCGCGCAGCGCGTGGCGGCAGGCGCCGCCCACAGCCTTGGCCTCGGCCTGTTTTTGCAGCAGGCGCGGGTCAGGGCCCAGGCCGGGAATGTCCTTGAGGTCACAGCCGGCCAACACCAGCAGCGCTGCGCCCGCCAGGCAGATGCGCAGTGCGCTTCGAGGCAGCGGACGAGAGGAGGGTATGGGCGCAGGCATCGGCATATACGAACGGTATCGGCGTTTGGTGACCGGGCTTTAATTCTTGACACAAAAAACCCCTGCCGGAATGCACCGGCAGGGGGCGCCGTACAGGGGAGGGGGGCTCAGTCGTCGCCGCCGAAGATGCCCAGCAGCATCAGCAGGCTCTGGAAGACGTTGAACAGATCCAGGTACAGCGCCAGCGTGGCCGTGATGTAGTTGGTCTCGCCGCCGTCCAGCACGCGCTTGATGTCATACAGCATGAAGGCGCTGAAAATGCCGATGGCAGCGACCGAGATTGCCATCACGCCGGCCGACGAGGCGACGAACACGTTGATGATTGCGGCCACCATCAGCACGACGGCGCCGACGAACAGCCACTTGCCCATGCCTGACAGGTCGCGCTTGATCACGGTGGCGAGGCTGGCCATCACGAAGAACACGCCCGCCGTGCCGGCAAACGCGGTCATGATCAGCTCGCTGCCGTTCTGGAAACCCAGGATCATGCCGATCAGGCGCGAGAGCATCAGCCCCATGAAGAAGGTGAAGGCCAGCAGCACGCCCACGCCTGCGCCCGAGTTCTTCGTCTTCTCGATGGCAAACATGAAGCCGAACGCGCCGCCCAGGAAGACGATCAGGCCCAGGCCGCCCGACAACGCCATCGTGATGCCGGTGGACAGGCCGACCCAGGCGCCCAGCACCGTGGGCAGCAGGCTCAGCGCCAGCAGCCAGTAGGTATTGCGCAGCACGCGGTGGCGCTGCTCTTGCGACAGTCCGTAGCCAGCGGCGCTGCCGTAGCGGGTCAGAGGTGTGTTCATTGGTTGCTCCAGGGCGGTAGTCTCGTTCAAAGAAGGTGCTGCGACGAGGCCGGGCGGCTTGAACCCGTCCCGGCCCGCAGCTCGATTCACAGCAGCCACCAAGCATAAGCTGGATGCTGCGCCGCATTTTGCAATCCCTATCACCATACCCGTGATTTTGGTTGGCATTGCTTTGCCGGCGCTGCACGCACTGCCCATATGCCATGCAGTTATGCTGTCTGCTTCATTGATTCTCGACCAAGGAAAAAGTTGCCATGCAACACCAAGCAACCCTCGAATTGTCCGATCTCAAGGCCATTGCCGCTGCCGCCGAGGCCGAGGCGCAGAAAAACCAGTGGGCGGTGACGATTGCCATCGTCGACGCCGGCGGCCACCCGCTGTGGCTGCAGCGCCTGGACGGCGCGGCGCCCATCTCGGCACACATTGCCCAGGCCAAGGCGCATTCGGCAGCACTGGGCCGGCGCGAGACCAAGGGGTTCGAGGACATGATCAACGGCGGGCGCACATCCTTCCTGTCGGCGCCGGCGATCCAGGGCATGCTTGAAGGCGGCGTGCCCATCGTCAAGGATGGCCACTGCCTGGGCGCCGTGGGCGTGAGCGGCGTCAAGTCCACCGAAGATGTCCAGGTGGCGCGCGCCGGCATCGCCGCGTTGGGGCTGTAAACACGCTCCAAGACAGGCGCCGGGGCGCACCGGTTCGGAGGGTGTGCAGAATTTTGTGTAAACGGACAATCCACCGCCGGCGTAAGCCGGCCTGTCCGTAAGCGCAATGAACACCAAGAAACACGACGTACCCGAAGAACTGCTGTCTGGCCTGCTGGCCAA